>CAXSEU010000256.1:4950-5368 GCA_964236485.1 uncultured Lichenihabitans sp.
CGCAGACGGATCGCCAGATCCCGCATGGCTCGGCCGAAAGCCGACAGCGGCTGATCGACGGCGTGGCGGAACAGCGGCCGCATGGGCGCCGGCGCGCCGGCCGGTCGCGCGGCCCGCGGCACCGGGGTCTTCAGCCGTGCGAGGTCGCCGGCCCCGATCGAGGGGATGAGGCCGAGAACCGGCAGCCCGAGCAGCGTTTCGGCGTCGTCGGCCGAGCGGATCACCCGCGAGAACCGCTCCCGCGCGAAGGCCGCGCCGAGCCCCGCCAAGAGGCCACCGACGCCGGCCAGCGACAGGAAGACCGCCGGGTTCGGGAAGCCGGGATGGAGCGGCGCCGAGGCAGGCGAGATCACGCGGGCGTCCGGAACCTGGAGGCTCTGCTGCTCGGTGGTTTCCTTGTAGCGCAGGAGGAACTGCT
>CAXSEU010000256.1:5378-5666 GCA_964236485.1 uncultured Lichenihabitans sp.
GAGAATGTTGTGGAGCGCGTGGCGCGACTGCAGCACGGTGCGCGTCGCCTCCGCGTTGCGCTCGAGTTCGCGCAGGCGAACCGTGGCCTGGTCGGTCGCGGCCGACACCTGCTTGAGGCTGGAGAGGCTGTCGTTGAGAGCCCGCTGGCGGGCATTGGCGGCCGCGAGTTCGTTGCGGAGTCCTTCGACGATGCGGGCGAGTTCGTTGGCGATCTGGCCCCGGAGGGCGGCGAGCTGCGCCGCGCCGCTCTGCACGGCGGGGTAGCGAGGTCCGTAGATGCGCGTCAG
>CAXSEU010000257.1:0-5611 GCA_964236485.1 uncultured Lichenihabitans sp.
GCTGGTCGAGGCCATCCGCCGCCGCACGGGGGAGCCCGGCTCCTCGCTCTACCTCGTCACCAACTTCGCGGGCGAGCCCCTGGCCGGCAATGTGGCGCAACTGCCCGCCGGGGTGATCGATCGGCCGGGTCTCATCGAGACCCCCTATCAACGCCGCAACGAATCCGGCCCGAAACACCTGGCCCTTGCCCGCGTGTTCCTGCTGCCGGGCGGCTTCCGGCTGCTCGTCGGCCGCGACCTCGAAGAGCGTGAAAATCTCCGTTTCGTCATGCTGCACGCCTTGTTCGTGTCGCTGATCTGGCTCATCCTCATCGGATTGCTCGGAGGGCTGTTCTTCGCCTTGCGCGTGCTCGGGCGGGTCGATGCCATGAACGCCACGGCCAAGCGCATCATGACCGGGGACCTGTCCGGCCGCCTTCCCGTCGCGGGTACGGGTGACGAACTCGACCGCCTCGCGCTGAACCTCAATGCCATGATCGAGCGGATCGACGCTCTCGTGGCCGGCGTTCGAGAGGTGTCGGACAATATCGCGCACGATTTGCGCACGCCGTTGACCCGACTTCGCAACGGCGCCGAGGAGGCGCTGCGCGGCGCCGCCACGCCGGCGGATCATCGGGCGGCGCTGGAGCGGATCATCGCGGAAGCCGACGGGCTGATGGCGATCTTCAACGCGCTTCTGCTCATCTCGCGGGCCGAGGCGGGGACCGGCACAGACGGTCTTGCGTCCTGCGACGCCGGGGCGGCGCTGCGGGACGTGGTGGAACTCTATGAACCGGTCGCCGAGGAGGCCGGCGTCGCGCTCGATGCCAAGACCGAAGCCAACCTCGTGGTCGACGCCAACCGGGAATTGCTCGGTCAGGCCCTCGCCAACCTCGTCGACAACGCGCTGAAGTATGGGGCCGGTGCGATGCGGGGTGCGGTGACCGCCTCCGCCCGGCGGGTCGGCGGCACCGTCGAACTCACGATCGCCGATCATGGTCCAGGCATTCCCCCCGAAGAGAGGACCCGTGTGCTCCAGCGGTTCGTCCGGCTGGAAGGAGCGCGCTCACGACCCGGGTCGGGGCTCGGCCTGTCGCTTGCCGCCGCGATCGCCCGGCTGCATGGCGGTCGGCTGCGTCTCGACGACAACGCCCCCGGTTTGCGGATAACGCTGGTCTTGCCGGCCTCGGCCTTGGCGGAGGTTTCGGCGCCGCGGCGGTCGCCTTCGCCCGGGACACCGCTTCTGATTGGCCAGGGCAGAAACTGATGGCCGGCGTCGCGACCACGGCCGCGGCGATCCGCACCGCCCCCGTGGTGTCCCGACCGGTGCTGGCGAGAGAGCGGGTCGGCGACTGGCGCCGCGGTCCGGGGTCGAGCCGTGCCGCCGTGCTGGCGTGCCAGCCTTCAGTCGAGGCGCTGCTGGCCGCCATCGCCGATCACTCGCCCTACCTGTGGCGACTTGCGACGGCCGACCCCGAACGGCTGGCCGCGATCCTCGACGCTCCGCCGGACGTGGCACTCGACGCGGCCTTGGCCGGGATGATCGCCGCCTGCGCGTCCGCGAACGGGGTCGACGCCGCCATGTCGGCCCTGCGGCGTGGCAAGGCCGAGGTCGCCTTGCTGGTGGCGTTGATGGACCTCGGCGGCGTCTGGGACATCGACGCTGTCGTCGAGGCCCTGACCCGGTTCGCCGACGCGGCCGTTGCGGAGGCCTTGCGGGTTCTGCTGCGCGAGGCCGCACGATCGGGCAAGCTCAGGGTCGATCCCGACGCCCCGGACGCGGGAAGCGGCATCGCCGTGCTGGCGCTCGGCAAGGGCGGGGGACGCGAGCTCAACTATTCGAGCGACATCGACCTCGTCGTTCTCTACGACGCGCACGCCGGGGTATTGGCGCCGGAACTGTCCGCCGCGCCCTTCTATGTCCGGCTTACCCAGCAACTCGTCCGCGTGCTGGGCGAGCGCACGGCGGAAGGCTACGTGCTGCGGGTGGACCTCAGGCTGCGGCCCGACCCGGGCTCGACTGCCGTCGCCATTTCGCTGAACGCGGCCTTCGCCTACTACGAGGCCTTCGGGCAGAACTGGGAGCGCGCCGCCTTCATCAAGGCCCGGCCTGTCGCGGGGGACCTCGCCCTGGGCAAGCGTTTCCTCGACGATCTCGCGCCCTTCATCTGGCGGAAATATTTCGACTATGCCGCCATCGCGGACATCCACGCGATGAAGCGTCAGATCCATGCCGTTCGGGGCCACGCCGAGGTCTTGGTGGCAGGCCACGACGTGAAACTCGGCCGGGGCGGCATCCGCGAGATCGAGTTCTTCGTCCAGACCCAGCAACTCATCTTCGGCGGGCGCCACCCGGCGCTGCGCGGGTCCCGGACCTTGGAGATGCTGGCGGAACTCGGAGCGGACGGCTGGGTCTCGGCCGACGCGGTCACGGACCTCTCCGATGCCTACCGGTTCTTGCGGCGCATCGAGCACAGGCTCCAGATGCTGGCCGACGAGCAGACGCAGCGGCTGCCGACGGAGCCCGAGGCCCTGGCGCGTTTCGCCGCCTGGGCGGGCTACGCGAGCTACGTGGATTTCGCCGATGCCATCCTCGTCCGCATGCGAGCGGTCGAGACCTGTTACGCCAGGCTTTTCGAACACGCGCCCGGCCTCGACGTCGAGGCCGGCAGCCTCGTCTTCACCGGGGTCACGGCCGATCCCGAGACCGTGGAAACGCTGCGCCGGTTGGGCTTCAAGCGGCCCGAGGCCGCGGTGGAGACGGTGCGGGGCTGGCATTTCGGCCGGCGCGCCGCGGTCCAGAGCGCGCGCGCCCGCGAAATCCTCACCGATCTCGTTCCCGCGCTGCTGTCGGCGCTCTCGGGTTCCGGGGATCCGGACTCGGCCCTCGCGGGCTTCGACACCGCGCTTGGCCGCCTGCCGGCCGCGGTCGAGCTCTTCGCCATCCTGCGCTCCAACGCGGCGCTCCGCGAACTCTTCGCCGACATCCTGGGGTCGGCCCCCCGCCTCGCCGGCGCGGTGACGCGGCGCCCGCACCTGCTCGACATCGCCGCCGACCCCGCCGGGCTGGCAGCCGGCAGGCGGCAAGGCGCGGCGCGCGTGCTCGACCTCGATCCCGCATTGGCGACCGAAGACTTCCTGGATCGGATCCGCGACCTCGCTCAAGAAGAGCTGTTCCTGGTGGGCGTCCGGCTGCTCGGCGGGATGGACGATCCGGCCGACGCCGCCAACGACTATTCCGACCTCGCTTCAGCGGTCGTGAGCGCAACGCTGGCGCATTGCCGCCTGGCGTTCGAGCGCGAGCACGGCGCGCTCCTCAACTCGGCATGCGTGGTCTTGGCCATGGGACGGCTCGGGTCGCGCGGAATGACCGCGACGTCCGACCTCGACCTCATGCTGATCTACGACGCCGATCCGGACCACCCCGAGAGCGAGGGGCCGCGCAAGCTCGACGCCGCGCGCTACTATGCGCGTCTGACGCAAAGGCTGATCGCGGCGCTCACCGTCACGACCCGCCGTGGACGCCTCTACGAGGTCGACATGCGGCTGCGTCCCTCCGGGCGCCAGGGGCCGCTCGCGACCCGACTCAGCAGCTTCGTCGGCTACCAAGCGGCGGAGGCCGAGATCTGGGAGCAGATGGCCCTGACGCGGGCCCGCGTCATCGCCGGTGATCCGGTGCTCGCCGGGCGGGTGGAGGCCGTCGTCGGCGACGTTCTCGCCAAGCCGCGAACGGACGGGATCCGCGCCACCATCGCCCGGCTCCGCGAACTCGTAGCCCGCGAGAAGGGCGACGCCGATCCCTGGGACCTGAAACTCGCCTCGGGCGGGCTGCTCGACATCGACTTCCTGGCTCAGTACCTGGTCCTGCGCCATGCCGCGGATCATCAAGCGCTCTGCTCGAGGTCGAGCGTCGGCGTGCTTGAGACGGCCGCGGGCCTCGGCATCATCGAGCCCGGAACGGCGGACTTCTTGATTGCGGCTTATCGGCTCTACGCCAACGTGACGCAGATGGCGCGGCTCACCCTCGAGGGGCACTTCGATCCCGCCGGGGCGGGCGCCGGGCTGATCCGGCGACTGGTGGCAGCGGCCGACCTTCCGGATCTCGCCGCGCTGGAGCGGGAACTCGCGACCAGGCGCAGGGATGTTCGCGCCGTCTTCGAAAGCTTCTTTCCGCCGGCATCGAGCGGTCCGACGGACGCATGAGCAGACACGACGAAGAGGGAGCGCCCGAGACGGCAGCCGAGTTCGAAGCGCACTACCGCCGGTACATCGGCTATCTGAACGACCGCCGCGTCCATGAACTCGCCGAGTTCGTACACGAGACGCTGATCTACAACGGCAAGCCTCTGACCCGTATCGGCTACCAGGACATGATCGCCGGCGACATCGCCGCGATCCCGGACCTTTACTTCGACATACGCCTCATCGTCGTCAACGGCGACCACATCGCGTGCCGGCTGATGTTCGAATGCACGCCTCGAGGCGAGTTCCTCGGGCTGCGGCCCAGCGGCAAGCCGGTCTCGTTTGCCGAGCACGTCTTCTATAGGTTTCGTGACGGGAAGATTGGCGAGGTCTGGTCGCTCATCGACCGGGCGGCGATCGAAGCCCAGCTCGCCGTCTGAGCACCGTTGCAGCTGGCCACCCGATCTCGGATGGCGGCCTCCAAGACCGTCGAGGGAACGACTGCCCTGCGGCGTTCAATTCAGGGCCGCGATCGAGCGTCCTCCCCCAATGGTGGACTGGGCCACGATGCCGGGCAGCGACAGCGCGCGAGGCGCGGCCTCGCCGGCGGGCTCGCGTCCGCTCGGCGACGCGACCAGCCGAAGCGATCTCGTCGGGGTGCCTCTCGGCGCGATCCAATGCCTCTCGGCCGGGATGTGGGCAAGCACGATCGTGCCTATGCCGACGGCGGAGCGGATCCGCATCCTGCCGCCGTGCATCTCCAGCAGCGAACGCGCGATCGCCAGGCCGAGGCCTGAGCCTTTCATGCCGTTGCTCATCACGGCCCCGGCCTGCTCGAAGGGGCGTCCGATGGCGGCCAGGGCCACGGGTGTGATTCCGATCCCCGTATCCTCGACGAAGATGTTGAGCGCGCCATCCGCGCAGCGGGCCTTTATCGCGATACGTCCCCCTTCGAGGGTGAACTTGACGGCATTGTCGAGCAGCGTCGCAACGACCTTTTCGAGGGCGCTCGGATCGGCATGAACGATGCTGCCCGAGGAAACGTCGACGGAAACCGAGATGCGCTTCTCGTCCGCCTTGGCCCGAAGCTCGTCGACGACGGCCTTGATGGTCCCGCCCATGTCGATCACGCGGCGCTCGAGCTTGACCTTGCCGGGCTCTAGCCGCGCCATCTCGAGCACGTCGGAAATGACCGCCAAGAGATATCGGCCCCCGGTGGAGATGTCGGCGACATAGTCTTTGTATTTCACCGATCCCAAGGGCCCGAACGGCTCCTCGACCATCAGTTCGGAAAAGCCGATGATGGCGTTGAGAGGGGTACGCAATTCGTGGCTCATGTTGGCCAGGAACTCCGACTTGGCGCGATTCGCGGTTTCCGCCTCCACCTACTTCTCGGCATGGCGGTCGACGAGTTCAACGAACTACTGGGCCTGTACCTCCAAAACCTGGC
>CAXSEU010000258.1:0-5607 GCA_964236485.1 uncultured Lichenihabitans sp.
GGTCGACGACGGCAAGTCGACGCTGATCGGCCGGCTGCTCTACGAGCAGAACTCGATCTTCGAAGACCAGTTGTCGGCGCTCGAGCGGGACTCGAAAAAGCATGGCACCGTCGGCGACGACATCGACTTCGCGCTGCTGGTCGACGGTCTCGAGGCCGAGCGCGAGCAGGGCATCACCATCGACGTCGCCTACCGGTACTTCTCGACGGAGCGCCGCGCCTTCATCGTGGCCGATACGCCCGGACACGAGCAGTTCACCCGCAATATGGCGACCGGCGCCTCGAACGCCGACCTCGCCATCCTGCTGGTGGATGCGCGCAAGGGACTGCTGACCCAGACCCGGCGCCATGCCTACATCGTGTCGCTGCTCGGCATCCGCGACGTGGTGCTAGCGGTCAACAAGATCGACCTCGTCGGCTTCGACCAGACGATCTACAGCGAGATCGTGCAGGCTTTCGAAGTCTTCTCGGCACAATTGGGCTTCCGCTCGGTCACGGCCATTCCGGTCTCGGCCCGCTACGGCGACAATCTGTCGGAGCGCTCGCCCCGCATGCCCTGGTACACCGGGCCGACCCTGGTCGGTTTCCTCGAAACCGTGGACGTGGCGAACGAGCGAGCCGAAAAGCCTTTCCGGTTTCCCGTGCAATGGGTCAACAGGCCGGACCTCGATTTCCGCGGCTATTGCGGCACTGTCGCGGGCGGCACCGTCAGGCCCGGCGACGAGATCGTGGTGGCGGGTTCCGGCCGCACCAGCATCGTGGCGCGGGTCATCGGCCCGGGCGGCGACCTCGAGGCGGCCTCGGCCGGCGACGCCATCACGCTGACCCTGCGCGACGAGCTCGACATCGCGCGCGGCGACATCCTCGCCGATCCGAAGCAGCGTCCACCGGTCGCGGACCAGTTCGCCGCGCACGTCATTTGGATGAGCGAGGAACGCCTGCTGCCCGGCCGCTCCTATCTGATGAAGATCGCCACCCGCCAGATCCCCGTCACCATCACGGATCTCAAGCACCGGGTCGACATCAACACGCTCGACCACAGCGCCGCGAAGACGCTGGGACTGAACGAGATCGGCTTCTGCAACCTCAACGTCTCGACCCCGATCGCCTTCGACAGCTATCGCGACAACCACGACACCGGCGCCTTCGTGCTGATCGACCGGATGACCAATGCGACCGCCGGCGCCGGGCTCATCGATTTCGCCCTACGGCGGGCGACGAATATCCATTACCAGGATCTGGCGGTCGCCAAGGACGCACGGGCGCGGCTCAAGCACCAGAAGCCCGCGATCCTATGGTTCACGGGGCTTTCGGGCGCCGGCAAATCCACCGTGGCCAACATCGTCGAGGCCAAGCTGCATGCCCGCGGGGCGCATACGCTGATGCTCGACGGCGACAACGTTCGCCATGGCCTCAACAAGGATCTCGGCTTCACGGACGCCGATCGCGTCGAGAACATCCGCCGCGTCGGCGAGGTGGCCAAATTGATGGTCGAGGCCGGGCTCGTGGTGCTGTGCTCCTTCATCTCGCCGTTTCAGGCTGAACGCCGCATGGTGCGGGAACTGGTCGAATCTGACGAATTCATGGAGGTATTCGTCGACGCGCCGATCGAGGCCTGCATCGCCCGCGATCCGAAAGGGCTCTACAAGCGGGCGCTGGCCGGCGAAATCCGCAACTTCACCGGCATCGATCAGGCCTATGAGCGCCCGGAGGACGCGGAAGTCGTGCTCGACGCGGTCACCTCGACCCCTGAGGTCTTGGCCGGACAGGTTATCCGCGCCCTCGAAGAGCGCGGCATCATCCAGGCGTTCTGACGCGAGAGATCAGGACAGCGGGTTTTCGGCCGGTACGCGCGACCTGTGCCTCGGTCGAAGGCCTGTGCATCGGCCAACGGACGTGCATCCCGTCCAGGACAATGACCTTTTCAATTGCTGAGGTCGAGCAAGCAAGGGCAAGCTTCGCATGCCGTCTGATGCCGTTTGCATAGCGACTTGGCAGAAACCCGCTGCATCGACGATGGTTTTACTTCAGAAAGCTGGAAAACCATTCACAATTTAGCATTTGGAAGATTGTGAACAGCGCGCCGGTGTCTTAACGTTGTGGTGTACGCGATGGCAGAGTTTGCCCATGTTGAACCGCACGATACTCGTCGTCGAGGACGACCCGGTCCTCCAGACGCTCGTCATGGATATGCTTGAAGAAGCCGGCGTACCTGCGGTGCATCGGGCCAATGGAGACGACGCGCTCGGGTATTTGCTCGACAACCCGGGGCAAGTCGCGGCTGTTTTCACGGATATCGTGATGCCGGGCAATATGGATGGTCTGCACCTCGCCGAGATCATCGGTCGCCACTGGCCACAGATCGAGGTGCTGATGACCTCGGGCCGGGTTCAACCGGCGCAAACCCTGCCGCAGAATGTCTGCTTCATCCCGAAACCCTGGGCGCCGGATCAGGTCCTGACAGCGATCCGCTCCGCCCTCGCGGCGGCCTGAGCCGCGGCGCCTGATGCTGCCGGCCGAGCGCAGCGCTCATCGCAGCCGCGATTGATCCGCGCCACCGTCGGCGAGGTCGTCGACGACCGGGGCAGGCGGAGGCCGGCGGGTCTTGGGCGCCGGCGACCAGGGGCGATCCTCGCCAAGGCTGCGGGCCGGGACGCCGATCCATCCGCCGTTGCGACGCATCAACCCGACGGCGCCGGTCTCGGCGAGGCTGAACCTGTCGATGATGAGTTCGGCGGCGCAACTCGACGGCGCGGCGAGCGGGGTCACGACGATGTCGACGCGCCGGCAATCCTCCTCGAAGGCCTTCGGGTCCGAAACCACCGACATGAACTGTCCGCCGGGAACCGGCGCCACGCAGGCCAGGGCGTCGCAATGGCCCCGCACCGGCGTGAGGTTCGGCGTGCCGGCGCCGACCGCCGTGCGACTGTCCCCGTCGGCGCGGAGCCACTGCTCCGACGTGAACCCGTTCACTCGGCCAAGCACACCAAAGGCGCCGGTCGCGTCCCGGACCGCCACCGACTCGCCCGTCGGGGCGACGATAAGGTCGTAGCGCGGACCCGCAGCCGCGCCCGCGAGCCCGAGCGCCAGCCAGGGCAGCGCCATGAGCCGCCAGGCCCAGGTCCGCCAGATCACCACGTGGAGCAGGGCCAGCGTGAGACAAGGCAGGGCCCAAGGCGCAAAGGCCTTGAGGTGGAGCGTCGAGGCGGGCGCTCCCGCGAGATACCCGGCGGCCCACAGGACGATCCGGATGCCGAGCCCCACCCACTGCCACACCCAGGCGTCGAGCCCAAGCGGATAAAGGAAGGCACCGAGCAGCGCGCCCGGGACGGCGAAGAACTCGATGATGGTCAGCGTCAGCGGGTTGCCGATGAACACATAAGGGCTGAGTTCATGGAATTCGCCCGCCATGAAGGAGGCCGTGGCCGCGGTCGCGAAAATCGTCGCTATGAAAAGCCCCGCCGTGGCATGCCCGAAGGAGGCGAAGTGGCGCAGCGGGCCCCGGCCGAAGCGCCGGGCGGGCGCATTCTTGGGCGCGAACGGATCCTCGTCCCGCGGCGCCCGTCTGAAACGAGCCTCCTGCACGGCGATCAGCGCCGCGACGGCCGCGAAGGAAAGCTGGAAGCTCGCCCCCATGATGGCCTCGGGTTCGAACGCGATAACCGCGAGCGCCGCCAGGGCCAGGTTGCGCATCGTCAGGGCGCGGCGGTCGAACAGCACGGCCCCGAGCATGATCGCCGTCATGAACAGGGCGCGCTGCGTACCGATCCGCGAGCCGGTCCCGATATCGTAGAAGATCGCGCCCGCCATGGCGGCGCCGGCGGCCCATTTCTTGATCGGGTAACGTAGCGTGAGCGTCCGGCTCAGTGCCAGTACGCGCCTGATGCCGGCGAACAGCAACCCGGCCACAAGCGTCATCTGCACGCCCGCGATGGTGATGATGTGGAAGATGCCGGCTTCGCGAATGGTGTCCCGACCGTCCTGCGAGAGCAGATCGCGCTTGCCCGTCACCATGGCGGCCGCCACCGCCCCGGCATCGCCGCCGCCGACGCAGAGGTTCACCCGGGCCGCGAGGGCGTTGCGAGCACGATCGATCCACATCTGCCATCCCTGCAGCATGCCCGGCGGATGCGGGACGTCGGAGGGCCTGATCTTGCCGAGGACCGAGCCGACGGCGCCGATGCCGGCGAAATAGGCGTCACGGGCAAAATCGTAGCCGCCCGGCAGCGAGGCCCGAGCCGGCGGTAGAAGGCGCGCCGTCAGGGCCACGACGTCGCCGGCCGCCAGACGGTCGGGGCGGCGCGTGGTGAGTCTCACGCGTCGGGGCGCGTGGGCGGGGTCGAAGCCGGTGGCCTCCGCAACGCCCAGCACGAAACGAGCGCCGGTCTGACGTTGGTCGACCGTCTCGATGGTGCCTGTCAGCTTGACGATGCGGACGCGGTCCAGCATCGGCGTCGCCACGGCTCGGCTACGCACCTCGGCGGCCACGAAGCCGAGGCAGATCGCGCAACACCCGCACGCGGCGCAAAACGGCACGGGCTTGGCGCTGAGCAGGACCGCGGCGACGCCCGCCATCAGCGCCAGGACGACCGGCAGCCAGAGGACCGGCTCCCGACCGGCAGCGAAGTAGAGCAGCACGCCGGTGCCGGCCGCCGCCGGAAGCCAGAGGAAGAGCCGACGCTCCTCCCATTCCGTGACGGCAGCGGCGCCGAGGGAGGCAGCCGGGCGTGACAAACCGGCGCCGGCCGCCCGCAGGGCATCCCCCAAGGCGGCTGCGCCGGCGCGTCTGCCTGTCCGGGCGCCAGCCACCATGGCCCAAGCCTGCCCTTTGTCTGATCGAAGCCCCATGATAGACGAGCCGCGCCCGTGACGACATCCCCGCCGTTCGACGGGGTTCCCGGCGCCGACCAAGCAGTGAGGCCGATGTTCGAACCCGTGATCACGCGTTTCGCCCCCTCCCCCACGGGCTTCCTGCATATCGGCGGCGCGCGGACAGCTTTGTTCAACTGGCTTTACGCCAGGCGCAACGGCGGCAAGATGCTGCTGCGGATCGAAGATACCGACAAGGAACGCTCCACCACCGCGGCCATCGACGCGATCCTCGACGGGTTGACCTGGCTTGGCCTCGATTGGGACGGCGATGTCGTCTACCAGGGACGGCGCATCGAGCGCCACAAGGAAGCCGTCGAGGCGCTTCTCGCCGCCGGGCGGGCCTACCGGTGCTATGCGACGCCGGCGGAGCTCGACGCCATGCGGGAGCAGGCGCGCGCGGAAGGGCGTCCACCCCGCTACGATGGTCGCTGGCGTGATCGCGATCCCGCCGAAGCGCCGCAGGACGTGAACCCTGTCATCCGGCTGCGCGCGCCGCAGGACGGGAGCCTGACGCTCGACGACAAGGTGCAGGGACGCGTGACCTGGGCCAACAAGGATCTCGACGACCTCGTGCTGCTGCGTTCGGACGGCACGCCGACCTACATGCTGGCGGTCGTCGTGGACGACCACGACATGGGCGTCACGCAGATCATCCGCGGCGACGATCACCTGACCAACGCGGCACGGCAGATGCACATCTATGACGCGCTCGGCTGGCCCGTACCGTCGATGACCC
>CAXSEU010000259.1:0-5592 GCA_964236485.1 uncultured Lichenihabitans sp.
TGATGTCGCGCGCCATGCCGATCAGTTCGAACGACCCCTCACGGCCGTCCGGATCGTATCGCCGCCCGTCGAGCGACATCCAGCGTTCGGCGCCATCGGACCTGATGACGCGGAACTCGAGCCGACAGGGATCACATTTCCCGGGGGCTGCGGCGGCGCGCATCTCCTCTTCGATGCGAACGGCGTCGTCCGGATGCAAGGACGCGCGGAAGACCTCCATGTTCATCTCGGCCTCGGGCGGCAAGCCCCACAGGGTCGAGACTCCTTTATCCCCGACGAAAGTCCCCGCCTTCGTATCCCATATCCAGATGCCGGTTCGCCCGACATCGAGGGCAAGCTCGATGCGCTCTGCTTTCAATGGGAACTCGCCATACCAAGAGTTCAGCCTATCGACGCAGGCTCGAAGAATCGAGTGAACCCTTCGGACATACGCCGCACACCCCTGCCAGCCGCAGGTTGATCCACGCGCTGCCATGAGCGGCAACGGCAGGAGTATGAACGTAGAGGGGACCCCAAAGTTTCGACGCCGGCCGGCAATGTCGAAACACCGCTCGGCAGGTCGGAAGGCCCTCCCTTCAACCCGCCACGGGGAGGATCAGGTTCTTCAACTTCTTGACCCGCGATGCAAAGGCGTGGCGGCGCTGCTCGGAGGCGACGACATCGTCGCCGGTCACGTAATTGAGCTGGATGGCGCGACGTTGCCCCTTGAAGGGCTTGTGGCCGTGCCATGAGGTGTCGGACCGCCGGAAGACCAGCAGCGTGCCCTCGTTTGGCGACACTTCGGCGGCCGGGTCGTCCAAGCTCTCGCTGGAGCGTAGCAGCCGAAGCCGGCCTCCGTCGGCCTGCCAGGCCTCGTTCAGGTAAAGCAGCACCGTGATGATCTTGGTCTTGGAATCCGTGTGGATATGCCCGTCGCGGTCGCCCACGAACCCCCTCACGGTGTACATGGTCGGCCGCCCGGCGAGGTCGAGTTCGAACTTCCGTTCGACGGCGGCGCGGAACCCCGGACCCTCGAGATCGGTCATCAGGTCCTTGAAGCGACCCCGGATGGAAAGCTCCGCCGGCGGATGGGAGCCCGGCCCCGGGATGCGGGGAAAATCCGCCGCGACCTCGCGAAAGGTTTCAGGGCGGATGAAGCGGTCGACGATGACGAAGTCGAACGGGTCGCGGATGAGCGGCGTCGCGTCGAGCGCGGCGATGTCGAGGGTACTCAAGAGGGTCTCCTTCTCGTGCCCCGCGGCGGGCGGCGCAGGGTGGATTCAGGCGGAAAACCATGGCGGAAGCCGCCGGTCGAGGCAATCTCGAGGGTAGCCGCGGTAGCGGCGCAGCCCTCGAGGCTCAGCCGCGTCGGCTGTAGATGCGGGCAACCCGGAACCCGCGCCCGGCCTCGAGGGCGTTGAACGGATGGCCGACGGCAGCTTGGGCAAGCGCGATGGCTCTGCCGGAGGTGGAACCGGGCGTGCCGCCGCCGGCGTCCGTGGCGTTCGCCTCATAGGCTGCGAGTTCGGCCGAGGCGGCACTTTCATCGAGCGCCAAGGCAACGGCCAGCCCCGCGTGCTCGGCCGGGGACCCGTTCCCCATCCTGGGATCGGCTCGCGCCACCCGGTAGGTGTTCGTGAAGCGCTTGCGCGCCCGGGGGGTGGGGCCGGCGAACCCGACGAGGTCCCGCAGCAAGAGGCGCTCGTAGTCCTGCAACGGGCGTTCGAGCGCGCCGGCAGGGGCCGCGGCGGCACCCGGCACCTCGTCGAGCGTCTCTGCCGCGAGGGTTTCGGCATCAAGATCAAAGCACAGCTGCGCGCACCGGCCGAGGCGCGCTGCCGCATAGGCGGGGTCGGTTTCCGAAAAGCCGTCGAGCACATGCTTGCGCTCGACGGCGGCGAGGACCACGAAGCCGGTGCGCGCCAGCAGCTTCTGGGCGGTGTCGAGGTAGTGGGCCGCGGCCTGCGGCGCCAGGCGGTCGAGTTCGTCCAGCGCTACGACGATGCGGCTCGGCGCGGGCCAGGGGGCGTCCCCGGGTGACGGAGACGGGGAAATCCTTCCGACGGCACGCGCGATGGCGGCGCTCAACACGGCCAAGGCGGTCTCCGCCGCCGCCCGCGGCGAAGCCGGAACACCTGGATCGGCACCGATCGACCCAAATTCAGGGTCGGATGCGCCGGCCCCGCGCCGGCTTTCGGCGCGGCGCTCCGCCGCTTCCGCGCGGCCGACGGCGGCATCGGTCTCCCCCGCCAGACGGGCGACACGCCTCGTCTGGTGCGCCAGCAGACCCTCGATGTCGCGCCGCCGGGACTCGATGTCGCCGTTCAACAGGGACGCACCCCGCATGACGGGCTGGATGAAACGGAAGGCGCGGAGAATGTCGACCAGGATCGCCAGAGCCGCCAGGGCATAGGCGGCGTGGCTGACCTGGACCAGCAGGGTGGCGTGGTCCTGCGCCCATGTCGACATTCCGGAGAAATGCTCGCCGAGGCCGTTGAGCCATTTGCTCGACAGATCGGGGTCGTTGCCGAAATGATTGCTGCTCCAGCCGACAAGCAGCAGCAAAACGGCCAGCAGGATGAGCGTGCCCTGACCCTTGTAGGCCCAGAGGGATCTCAGCGCCACGCCCGATCGCGACGCCCCGCCCTCGCTTTCCGCCGCATCGCGGACCAGTTCCTTGTACGTCGTGATGGGATCCGAAGTCAGCAGCCCGAAGGCCCGTAGCCGCCCTTCGATACGGCCGCGGTTGGCGCGCGCATAGGCATCGACCCGCGAGGCCGGTGCGTTGAACAGCACCGTGTCGGCCAGGCGGGCCTGACGGCCGCCGAGATCATCGAGCGCCTGCCGTTCCGCATCGAGCTGCCGACGCAACGCGCTCACGCGGTCACTGGCGGCCCGGGCCGCCTCGAACGGGTTGTCGCCGGCATGCATGGCGTCCTCCGCGAGGGCCGGATAACGCGTCCTCAGTGCCCCCAGGACGCCGGGCACGAGGTCCGCGGCCGCATCGCCGCCCGCGGAGGCATCGATGATCACGGCCAGCGGCTGGCTGGTCGCGTCCCCTGGGTTGCCGGCATCGCGCACCCGCGCGACGATTTGCCGGAGCAGCGAGGACTTGCCCGAACCGGCCGACCCGTGAATGGCGATGAGGAACGGCGTGCCGGCATGGGGGTGGCTTGCGAGATCGGCCAGCAGGCGGGCCGACGCCTCACGCCCGGGCTGGCCGTCGTCCGGGAGGTCGGAGGCGAAAAGGGACGGGGACGCCGGCGCCGCTGGGAGCATCTGATCGGGCCGCACCGGAGGGTCGGAGGGTCGAACGGTTGCGACGGCCGATGAGCTCACACGTTTCTCCATGGTCCGGGGAGACCCCCGGGCGGCGCCCCTCAGAGCTGGCTCGCTAGCACGGCGGGACTCCGGCCGCCAGCCTTGCTTGGCGCATGGCAAGGCCGCTCGGGTTCATCCGCGAACGACATTCTGGCCGAAGCCGAGCAGTTCGGCCCCGACCGCAAGCGCCACGCCGACCGCCACCCACGCGAGGCCAACGAGGAAGATCCTGACAGATCGGTTGTAGTGCCTCAACAGCAGCGAACGTACCCCGAGCATCCGGGCGACCGCGACGATCTGGAGGGTGACGCCGAGGCTGATGGCGAGGACGGCCAGGAGGTCGCTTCGCGTCCAGGATCCCGGAAGGCCCGCCCAGCGGTTGAAGAAGCTGAGCGAGAATCCCAGCACGACACTGACCGCCGTCAGCGAGCCGTTGCGGAAGGTGGCTTCGATCCGCTCCTCCGCTCCATCCGACCCGTGCCGCGTCACCCCACCCATCCTCGCCATCCCTTCGGCGCACCAGCGTCCGCCGCATCGCCGCGCGCACCTTGTTTCCAGCCGGCACGCCTGTTACCTCTCCGGCAACCTCCATTTTCCCCGCAAGCCGCAAGTGTTCAGCCATGGCCGCCCCTCAGTTCGTCTATCACATGCGAGGCCTCACCAAGGCCTATCCGGGCGGCAAGAAGGTCTTGGACAACGTCAACCTGTCCTTCTACCCGACGGCGAAGATCGGTGTCCTCGGCGTCAACGGCTCGGGCAAGTCCACCCTGCTCCGCATCATGGCCGGGATCGACAAGGATTTTTCCGGCGACGGCTGGGTCGCCGAGGGCACCCGGGTGGGTTATCTGCCGCAGGAGCCGCCGCTCGACGAGACACTCGACGTGCGCGGCAACGTCATGCTCGGCGTCAAGGCCAAGCAGGACATCCTCGACCGCTACAACGACCTCGCCATGAACTATTCGGACGAGACGGCCGACGAGATGACGCGCCTGCAGGATGAGATCGAGGCCCAGGGCCTGTGGGATCTCGACGCGCAGGTCGACCAGGCCATGGAGGCGCTCGGCTGCCCGCCGAACGACGCGGACGTGACGAAGCTTTCGGGCGGCGAGCGGCGGCGCGTCGCGCTCTGCAAGCTGCTGCTCGAAAAACCCGAGATGCTTCTGCTCGACGAGCCGACCAACCATCTCGACGCCGAGACCGTGTCCTGGCTCGAAGGCCACCTGCGCAACTATCCGGGCGCCATCCTGATCGTCACCCACGACCGCTACTTCCTCGACAACGTCACGGGCTGGATCCTCGAACTCGATCGCGGCCGGGGCATCCCCTATGAGGGGAACTACTCGACCTGGCTGAAGCAGAAGCAGAAGCGCATGGTCCAGGAAGGCCGCGAGGACGAGGCGCGCATGCGCCAGCTCGAGTCCGAGGCGGAATGGATCGCCTCCTCGCCGAAAGCCCGGCAGGCCAAGTCCAAGGCCCGCATCCAGCGCTACGACGAATTGATCGAGAAGAGCGCCGAGCGCGCGCCGTCGGTGGCGCAGATCGTCATTCCGGTCGGCGAACGGCTCGGCAACAACGTCGTCGACTTCGAAGGGCTCAACAAGGGTTTTGGCGACAAACTGCTGATCGACGACCTCTCGTTCAAGCTGCCGCCGGGCGGGATCGTCGGGGTCATCGGGCCGAACGGCGCCGGCAAGACCACGCTGTTCCGCATGATCACCGGCCAGGACAACCCGGACGCCGGCAAGATCGTCGTCGGAGACTCGGTGCATGTCGGCTACGTCGACCAGTCCCGCGACGCGCTCGACGGCAAGAAGACCGTTTGGGAGGAGGTTTCGGGCGGCAACGAAGTGATCTACCTTGGAAAGAAGGAGATCAATTCACGCGCCTATTGCGGCGCCTTCAACTTCAAGGGTGCCGACCAGCAGAAGAAGGTCGGCATGCTGTCCGGCGGCGAGCGCAACCGCGTGCACCTCGCCAAGATGCTGAAGTCCGGCGCCAACCTCCTGCTGCTCGACGAGCCCACCAACGACCTCGACGTCGATACCCTGCGGGCGCTCGAAGACGCGCTCGAAAGTTTCGCCGGCTGCGCCGTGATCATCAGCCATGATCGCTTCTTCCTCGACCGCATCGCGACGCACATGCTGGCCTTCGAAGGGGACAGCCATGTCGAATGGTTCGAGGGCAACTTCGCCGATTACGAAGAGGACAAGAAGCGCCGCCTCGGCATCGACAGCATCATCCCGCACCGGCTGAAGTACAAGAAGTTCTCGCGCTGATGCGTGCGCCCAGATC
>CAXSEU010000260.1:0-5581 GCA_964236485.1 uncultured Lichenihabitans sp.
GAGCAGTCGCGGCGCGAGGTCATCGCCTGGGTGTCACACGATCTGCGAACCCCTTTGAGCAGGATGCGCGTCATGGTCGAGGCGATCAACGATGGCGTGATCGAGGCCAGGCAGGTGGTGGGAACACTCGCTTCGCTTACGGCCAAGGCCATTGCCGGGCGCACGACTCCCGAAGAGATCACCTTCTTCAAGGCTGTCGGTTCGGGCCTCGCCGACCTCGTGTCGGCGATCATGGTTTATCAAAAGGCAGGCAGCCGTGAGCCGCCCCGTAGTGGTCGCCCCTGTTGCCGGGCACTGATCGGAGCGCAGCAGCCGGCCGGTCGCGACGCCTGGCGAGGTCTGCGTCCACGTGTTGAGCTTCGGGGCATGTTCACCGCGCCCCGATGCATGCCGGTGTCGTATGGGTCCGCCGTCGGAACACTCCCAGAGGCCTCGCTCGTTCCTTTCCCCGCACGATGCATGCGGCCACGAACCTGGGCTTGATCGGGACCGATCAGGATCTGCTCGGTCGGGGCGTGCGATCGTGGCCTCAGCGGGCCGCCCACCGTTTGGCTTGCGCACCCGTCCGGTTCAGGATCTCGGGTCATCGCGATCGAGCCTGTGTCGACGGGACGGTCGTCGGGATCAGGTATGCCACGGCCCCGCGCGCAGGGGTCGGCGTTCTTTCATCGACGTTTAGCTCGGCGTGCCCGGTCGTGGCGAGCGCTCTAGATGCCTATGGCCTTATAGGCCTCGGCGATCCGGTTCAGGGCTATTCGGTAGGCCGCGGTGCGAAAGTCCTTTATGCCGGGACAGGTTCGGAGCGTTGCCGCCATCTGGTCGTAGGCTGCTCGCATCACGTCCTCGAGACCGGAGCGGACGAGGTCGATCTCGCTGCCGCCGTCTAGGAACTCGTCCCGGACATCGACCGGGAAGGAGCGTCCCATCATGGTTTCGAGTGCGTTCGCTATCTGCGTGTTCCTGCGTTCGCGTCGACGCCGTTCCATGAGACCGAATGGGATATGCGTCAGGTTCTTGACCCACTCGAAGTAGCTGACCACGACGCCGCCGGCGTTCACGAAGAGATCGGGCAGGATGACGATTCCTCGATCCAGCAGGAGTTTCTCCGCATCGAAGGAGATCGGGCCATTGGCGGCTTCGGCTATCAGCTTGGCACGAATGCCACCCGCATTGCCCGACGTGATGGCATTCTCCAAGGCGGCCGGTATCAGGATGTCGCAGTCCAGGCCGAGCCCATCCGCGCTGCTCGCGACGCTCTCGGCGTCCTCGAACCCAAGGATGCTCCCGGTCCGCGCCTGATGACGTTTCACCGCCTCGACGTTCAGCCCCATCTCATTGTGGATGTAGCCGTCCCGCTCTATGACACGAACGACGTTGGCCTGATCGTCCTCGCTGAGGAACTTGGCTGCATGGTATCCGACGTTGCCGAACCCCTGCACCGCGACGGTCATCTGGGACAGATCGCGAGCCCCGCCGATGCCGTCGCGTTCCGTGTCGCGAAGGTAGCAGTGAATGGCGTACTGGACGCCTCGGCCAGTCGCTTCGGTACGTCCCGCGATGCCACCGCTGGAAAGCGGCTTGCCCGTGACGCAAGCATTCGCGTTCACGATGTCCACGGGTCCCGTGCGCTTGTACTCGTCGGCGATCCAGGCCATTTCGCGCTCGCCCGTGCCGACATCCGGAGCTGGGACGTTCCTGCCGGGCGAGATCAGATTACGTTTCGCCAGCTCCTGGGTGAAGCGGCGGGTGATACGCTCAAGCTCATGCACCTCCCAATCGTTGGGATCGATCCGTAGCGCGCCCTTCGATCCACCGAATGGGATGTCGACGAGCGCGCATTTCAAGCTCATCAACGCGGCGAGCGCTTCCACCTCCTCCTCGCTGGAGCCCACATCGTAACGGATGCCTCCCTTTGCAGGCTCGACATGCTCGCTGTGAACGGAGCGCCAGCCGGTGAAGCTGAACATACGCCCTCGCAGGCGAACTCCGAAGCGGACGGTGTAGGTCGAGTTGCAGGCGCGGATCCGTTCCGCCAGTCCGTCGGGGAGATCGATATGTTGGAACGCGTGATCGATATATGCCTCGACGCTTTTCAGGAACGTTCCCTTCCCGATCGACGTCTCCTGCATCTCTAAGGCGGCCTTCACTGCAACTCCTCCCAGGATGAACCACTGAAGGTTACCATCCCCTGGTCGCGCGTTCAGTCTTGATTTAGGTGAAAGGCAACCCAATCGGACTTATTGCACCCGGGTTCTTTGGAAGCTGACCATGGAAAAGACCTTACCTAGTGACCTGGACCATTTCGACCTCAAGATCATGGATGTCGTAAGCCAGGACGGACGCATCTCGATCACCGACTTGGCGGCGCGCATCGGACTGTCGAAGACGCCTTGCCAGATCCGGTTCAGGAGATTGATCAAGAGCGGCTACGTCGAAGGCTTCAAGGCCGTACTTAATACGGCGAAGCTCGAACTCGCTCACGTCGCGTTCGCTGAGGTCAAGCTGACCAGTACGCAAGAAGACGCCCTCAGGAGCTTCAACTCGGCCGTGAAGAAGGTTAGGGAGGTCGAGGAATGCCACATGATTGCGGGCCGCTTCGATTACCTGCTCAAGATCAGGACAAGGGATATTCGCCGGTACAGGCAGGTCCTAGGCGATCTTATCTCGACTCTGCCATATGTCGCGAGCACCTCGACGAACGTCGTCATGGAAGTGGTCAAAGAAAGCGGTGACGACGTGCGCTTGCGAGTTGGATAGTCACGGGGGAGCTGCGCGACATGGTCAGCGTGCATCATGATGATGCGGTGGCGGCTTCTGCTCCCTTGCTGGCCACCGCGTACAGCGGCCTGTCGACATCGCCGGATCGACGAGATGAGCGGCCAGCGGCTGGCTCAGCGTTCATCGGGCTATGCCGCCGTCACATTCGAAGGGTGAAATACCCCTTTCGGGCTATCGACATCATCCCCTTGCGAGCTTCTCCTGCTGTGTCGGTCGAAGCACCTCGCCGATGCACCGACGCTAAAATGCGTGAATCAGCCTGACAATGAGGTCCAACGATGCGATTTCAGAGAACAGTGCTCGCCGTCCTCACGTCGGCAATCATCGTGTCGACCGGATGTGAGGCATGGGCAAAAGACGCCATACGGATGGGCATGATGGTCTGGGAAGATCAGATGCCTATGACGAAGATCACCAAGAAGGTACTGGAGGATGCGGGCTATGATGTGCAGGTCACGGAGTTTTCGGAGTGGGGTATCGCCTTTGCCGCGTTGACGAGAGGCGATATACAGATATCTGTTACCGTGCCAAACTATGTAAACAATGATTACTGGGTCAAATCGTCAAAAAAACTCGAGAAGATCTCGCCCGTGTCGCACGGCTTATATCAGGCATTGGCTGTGCCGAAATACGTACCGATAAACTCGATAGAGGATCTGAACGCATCCGCGGACAAGTTCGGAGATAAGATAATCGCCATCGAGCCGGGCACTGGCCTCAATAGACAGGCGCAAGACGCGGTCCAGAAGTACGGGCTCAAGCTGGAAGTCGTCGAGGGAAGCACGGCGGGCATGACGTCGGCACTGAAATCCGCAGTCGACCGCAAGGAATGGATCGTCGCGGCGATCTGGCAACCGTCCTGGATGTTTCAAAAGTATGACATGAAGTTCCTTGCCGACCCAAAGGGGGTCTTTCCTTCTCCAGACACCTATTATTGGATCGCAAAGAAGGGTTTCTCTGCGGAGAATCCCAAGGCTCGGGAATTGATCTCAAGTATCTTCGTCTCTCTTGATGATGTGTCGTCGATCAATGCTTCTGTGGCAGACGGCAAAACGATGGACGAGGCTGTCTCAGCTTGGCTTGCCTCCCATGCCGATCTGGTGAAACGATGGGAAGAGGTCGGATCCGCTGATTGACGGTGCCGGCGGTGCCAGACGGCATTCAGGTGATACGGCGGTTTCCCGGGGCCGCGCCGAATCGGCGCCGGCCGCTGGCGGAATGGTCCGGGACCTAGACCCGGACATTGTCGGAAAGCGCGAGATGCGCAGTGGCTCGACCGGCAAGCGGCGTCTCGATGGAATGCTTCTCTGCCAGGCAGGGATACCTCCTCCCGGTATCTATCCGCCTGCTCGACCCGCCGCTGCACCAGTTCCGTCCTCAGACCCAGGCGGAGATGGCCGATGTTGCCAAGGCCATGTGTGCGCCGATCGGGAAGCTGAAGGCACGCGCGCTCGACCGGCACGCGTTCAACCCAATGCTCGGCTTCAGCGGCGTTCGCATCGCCAATGCGTATCCCGAGGGCGCAGAAATGCAGACGCGTGCAGTGTTCGAGGGCGCCGCCGAGGCGCGGCGCGGAACGGGCCAGCCCGTGAAGGCCGAGATCATGGTGCCGCTCGTCATGGTCAAGCCCGAGCTCAATCTCATCAGGGCCCGCATCGTGGCGACCGCCGAGGCTGTAGCGAAGGAAAGTGAGGCTGTGATCCTTATTGCTGTCGGCACGATGATCGAACTACCCCGGGCCGCGCTTGTGGCGGCAAGCCCTACCGCGGCATCCATGCGTCCCCGACGAAAGCCGACGAAGTACATGTCCTCCGTCTGGCCTCAGTTCCGACTTGGAGGGGAGGTGAGCGAGCAGCGACATCGGAAGCCTGGGACGCTCTTGCGCCACCGGAAACGGCCGCGGTCGAACGCGGGGCGCATGAGCGACAGCCCGTCGTGGTCATGCGATCGGATCGGCTGGACGCAGCTTTACTTCAGCGGACTTTCATCGAGCTTCCGCATCACGTAGTCGGCGAGCAATTCATTGGCGTGGGTCGTCATGTGCTCCCCCGCGACGAAGATGTAGGTCCTGTCGGCGTCCGCGGCCTTCATGGATTCGGGATAGCAGTAATCCTGGTCGTCTTGCTGGCAGGCGTCCTCGTGGGCCCCATGGGTGAAGCCGTACGTCGAAGCGTTGACGATCAGATCGTTGGCAAACTCCTCCGTGTCGATGACGAGCAGGTGCTGCGAGTCCTGCGGAAGCTGCGACAGCAGCCGCGCGTTGTAGGCATGTCCCATCGCGCTCGCGAAGTCCTGAGCTGCCTTCGTGTGGAACCAAGGCAGTTCGCCGAGGTCGACCAGCTTGAAGACGAGCAGCCGCTGCGCACCGTGAGCCAGGATGTCCCTGACAGTCTGCGCGGCGTCGTCGGCCGCCTTTTCGACCCGCTGGATTTCCTCGCGCATCACCTCCGGAGAGGCTGCCTTGTCGTCCCGCAACTGCTTGGCGAGATCAGACGCCTTGTCGGGGTCGTAGTGGTAGGCGGCGTCGTTCGTCCCGACGTAGAAGGTCACCAACTGGTCCGGCGAGAAGCCTTGGTGTTGCGCTACGAAGTGCTTCAGCTGGACCGACGTGGAGATCGGCAAGCCCTCCGGATCCTGCGAGCTCGATGAGTAGGCGCTGTTTGCTTTCGCCCCACCCTCGGCATAGTTGAGACCCCCAGGCCCCGGGGCGCCGTGCGTTCCCTTATACGCGTCGTCGTAATTGTCGAGGTGTTCGTTCGGGAGAGGCAACTGTCCATACCTCAGGGCCATGTGCTGGGCGAAG
>CAXSEU010000261.1:0-5551 GCA_964236485.1 uncultured Lichenihabitans sp.
CCTGCTCCCCGGGGACGTGCTGGCGATAGAAACAACAGACGGATTCAAAGTTGGTAAAGGCAGCACGAGCTATGAAGTACCATTTCACCTGGAGCTGGGGATCGTCAGTCGTGTAGACTCGAGCGGGTACACTGTCGGTCTCTCTCGGACCACAGATAGTGCCTACCTCAAAGCAAGAGTGCGTCGCCTGACTAACACCGGAGTCACGATGATTACGTCGGCTGACACTCACGAACCTCTTTGGGCCACAGTCGAAGCCTCCCTGGTCGGCGGGGATTGGGAGGTTGAGGATATGACGAGCCAGCCATTTACCGCAGGTGGAGGAGCAATAGGTTGCACCCTGAGCCCTCACAGCGTGCGGGCATACACAGGTCCCGGGTACGGCAATCTTTACGCGGGCTGCGAGATGAACGTAGCTAAGGAAACGATTTCAGGAGTTGCGGTCGAATACGGATATGGGAGCTATAGTAATCACGTCGAGTTAGGAGAGGTGCATTTGGATGACAGGAGATCGTCATACCCCCCAGCTTGGTTTTTCGCCTTTGGTGAAGGCTCTTACGGAAACTCGCTGGTCGCCAGAGACGTTTCCCTTGAGGGCCGAGGCCACGATATTGTGGTATTAGACCGAGTGGTGAACAACAGCGTCACGATCGATCTCCTGCGAGGAGGGGAGATCGACGGTTTTACCGTGCGGGCAACCGAGTCTGCATTCGTCGGTCGCAGCCCAAAAACCGAAGGGAACTTGGTGACCATTAAAACCAATAATCTCCGCGCAGCAAAAGGAAACAAGGTCAACATCGGCACCGGTTCGCCCAACATGATTACAGTTCCGTAGGATCATTTCTAGGGCATAGGGGGCCTCGGGCGCTGAAACACCGGACGCATCTGTGGTTAAGAGGCGGGCATAATCATTGTTCGTTCGGTAGTTTGAACATACGGGTAAGACGTTTTATTCACATTCTTGAAGTGAGAGACAAATATGGACCGGATTGGCAAAATGGTAAATAGCGATTCTTTAGTGTATTGGCTTGCCTCTTATCCAAGGTCGGGTAATACTCTGGCTAGAATGACTCTTAGCCATGCGCTACTTTTAGAGCCTGAGCAGAGTCAGTTGGAGAAGAATTTTCCATCACTAGATGTTCTGCAGTCCTCAGCTGACAGGGTGAGCAAGAAACCGCTTAGTGGTTATGTGAGGGCACCCCTTACACCGGAAATGGGCGCGACGTTCGAGGGGACCCATGGTCGCGTGCGGTTTGTCAAAACTCATTGGTGTTCTCCTGACATAATGGATCTCGTTCCGAGTGTGGGAGGCGCGTATTTCGTAAGGCATCCTTTGGACGTTTTTCTTTCCGGGCTTAATTACATCTATTGGAACTCGCCTAAAGTGGATTCGTTCAGGAAGTTCTTCAACAACAAGCCGGTTTCGGTGAGTGACATAATACGAAATGGCGAACTGGAAATATATATCGACAGATTTATAGATGACAAAGGTTTATGGCCTTTTGAATTTGGCAGCGGGACATGGTGTGAGAGCGTAAAGAATTGGAGCTTTGAAGCGGTAAACCGGCGCGTCACGCTTATCCAATACTCGACCTTGGTGGACCATAGAGCAGAGAAGCTCAGGGAGATATTATCGTCGGCTGGGTTGATCGTGACTGAGGATATGATCACGAGGGGAGTACAGGGAGGAGAGGCAGTCACCCAGCCGGACGGCAAGTTCTTCTGGCGGGGTGGGGAGGAGATAAGAAACAATCATGTCTCTTCGGACAAGGTCCAAGAGCTACAATCGAGGCTGTTTCAGGAAGCTGGACTGGAGAATATTCCGGACGAGTTTCACCAATAAATACGTCTGTTTCCCTGGAGTCCACGTGGCTCTCCCTCGCGCTCTTCGCCCTCCTTCTCGAAGCCGCCGTCGGCTATCCGGCCGGGCTTTTCGGGCTGATCGGCCATCCCGTCACCTGGATGGGCGCGCTGGTGACCCGGCTCGATCGGGCGCTCAACCGCGAGGCGGACGCTTTCGCAACCCGCCGGGCCAAGGGGGTTTTGGCGCTGGCGCTCCTGCTCGGTGCCACGACGGCCGCGACCCTGCCGCTCGACCTCGGGCTTTCGGGCTCCCTCCCCGGGTTCGTCCTGCTGGCGCTCCTCGCCGCCACCCTGCCGGCGCAACGCAGCCTCCACACCCATGTGCGCGCCGTCGCGGAGGCCCTCGAGGCCGAGGGGGTGGAGGGCGGCCGGCGGGCCGTGTCGATGATCGTCGGCCGCAACACGGCGGTGCTCGACGAGGCCGGCGTCGCCCGCGCCGCCATCGAGAGCCTGGCCGAGAATTTTTCCGACGGGGTCGTGGCCCCGGCCTTCTGGCTCGCCCTCGGGGGCCTCGCCGGGGGGGCGCTCTACAAGGCCGCCAACACGGCCGACAGCATGATCGGCCACCGCAACGCGCGACATGCCGCCTTCGGCTGGGCGGCGGCGCGCTTCGACGATCTCGTCAACCTGCCGGCCTCGCGCCTCGCGGCCTTGTGGGTGCTTCTCGCGGCAGCGCTCGTCTCATGTTCGGCTGGGGGCGCTTGGCAGGCGCTCCGGCGGGATGCCGCAAAACACCGCTCGCCCAATGCGGGCTGGCCGGAGGCCGCCTTCGCGGGCGCCCTCGGTCTGCAACTCGCGGGGCCGCGCCGCTACGGCGACGAGATGGTCGAGGACGCCTTCATGGGCGATGGCCGCCGCGCCGCGACCGCCGCCGACATCCGCCGTGCGCTGCGGCTCTACCGCGCCGCCTGCGCGGTGCAGATCGCGGCGCTGGCCGCGCTGGCTCTCATCACCCGATGATGCGGCCGAGATCGCGTCGCCCATCGAGAATGCGCAGGACCCTGCGAGTCGTCGGGTTGTAAGCGATGACCCAAGGTCTCACGACGATGAAATGGATCACCCGCCGGGTCGGCACGTCATCCCGGGTGTGACCGTGGTCGATCCCCTCCGCGATTTTCGGGCACTCCCGTAAGATCCGTTCTTCCGCGCGGTCGGCCCGCGCGGCGCCATAGACAATGGCCGAACGTGTGATGATGGCGACGAGGTCTCGTCGCGCCTGCGGTGCGAGATTGTCTGGGCCGTTGCCGCGCATTCAAGCACGGCGCCGGCGTTCCCGTTCCCGCAGCCCAAGAACCCTGGCTTCCTCGAGGCTTCGGCGGAGATCGTCGTAGGAGAGCGTTCCGTCGCGTTCGGCCTCGTCCTCCGCCTCGTCGATGCTTCGGCCCAGTGCCGCGAGGTCATCCCCGGTCGGCGGGTCAAGAACCTCGTCGGGATTGTCCTCGGCAGGCCTCACGATGATGTCGAACCGCCGCCCATCGGCCTCGATGACGAGGCGCCCGTCGCGGCCCCGATCGACCTGCCCCAGCCCAGGCAATCCGTGGCGTTCACCGTTGATCAAGTCATTGAGGTAGTCGATGAGATCATGGTGGGTCATGATGTCTTCCAGGGGGCGACCTTCAGCATGCGCTCGGCCGCCAAGACTATAAACGCTGAGCCTCGCCTCTGCTAGCGCGCCAGGCCGAGCAGCCGATCGAGATCGATGTGCCGGCCGAGATGGTCCGCGAGGGCGTCGAGCGTCGCCTCGACCTCGTCCTCGTAACGAAGCGTCGAGCCCGCGCCGCCGAGTCGCCGCAGCCAGGCGCCCCGCTGCGCGTCATCGGCGAAAAAGCCGTGCACATAGGCGCCCTGGACCCGGCCGTTCGCCGAGATGGCGCCTTCCGGCGTGCCGTCGGCGAAGCGCAGCATCGGCCGCGCGCAGGCGGGGCCGCGCGTCTCCCCGACATGCATCTCGTATCCCGTGAAGGGCGCGCCGTCCGCGATCGAAACCCCGCGCACCGGGCGCAACACCTTGCGGCCCCCGAGCAACGTCTCGACATCGAGAAGGCCGAGCCCGTCGCAGGCACTGGGCGGGCCTTCGACCCCTTCGGGACGATCGCCGCCTGCACCGGAACCTGCTTCGACCGAGAACGAAGCCGCCGCGCCGCGCATGCGCCAGGATGTCGATGTCCCAGCCATTCCCGCGCAGCGCCGCGAGGTCGGCGATCGTCGCTTTCGAGCCCGGCAGGATCACGAGATTGGCGATCGGCAGCGGATCGCCGGGCGCCACCATGACGAGGTTCACCTCCGGTTCGAGGCGCAGCGGATCGAGGTCGTCGAAATTGCTGATGCGCGGCAGCACCGGCACCGCGATCGTGATCCGCCCGCCCGCCCCGGCCCGGTAGGCGGCGCCCGCGAGCGTCACCGCGTCCTCGGCCGGCAGGCGGCTCGCGGCGGCGAAATGCGGGATGAGGCCCAGTGCCGGCCAGCCGGTGCGCTCGGCGACGAGCGCCATGCCGCCGTCGAAAAGGCTGGGATCGCCGCGGAACTTGTTGACCAGGAAACCCGCCACCATCGCGGCGTCCTCGGTGCCCAGCACGGCCTCGGTGCCGACGATCTGCGCGATGACGCCGCCCCGGTCGATGTCGCCGATCAGCACCACCGGCACATCGGCGCGGCGCGCGAAGCCCATGTTGGCGATGTCGTTGGCGCGGAGGTTGACCTCGGCCGGGCTGCCGGCGCCCTCGACCAGCACGAGGTCGGCCTCGGCGCGCAGCCGCTCGAAACTGTCGAGCACCGCCTCCATCAGCCTGGGCTTCCAGCTCTGGTATTCCCGCGCCTTGGCGTTGCCGATCACGCGCCCCTGGACCACCACCTGCGAGCCCACCTCGCTCTGCGGCTTCAGCAGCACCGGGTTCATGTGGACGCTGGGCGCGACCCCAGCAGCCCGGGCCTGGAGCGCCTGGGCGCGGCCGATCTCGCCGCCGTCCGCCGTCACGGCCGCGTTGTTGGACATGTTCTGCGGCTTGAAGGGTTTTACACGCAAACCCCTGCGGGCGAAGGCGCGCGCGAGGCCGGCGACGATCAGCGACTTGCCGACGTCCGACCCCGTGCCCTGCAGCATGAGGGTTTTGGCGGTCATGGAATGATCCCCATCCCGCGAGTCACTCCGAAGGCCTCATCCTGAGCTTGTCGAAGGAGAGGCCGCCCACCCCTCTGCTTCGACAGGCTCAGCATGAGGGGACTGCGCGCTCCACCCCCGCACGCTAGAACTCGATGCCGGCTTGCGCCTTCACGCCGGCGGCGAAATGATGCTTCGTCGCCACCATCTCGGTGACGAGGTCGGCCGCCTCGATCATCTCCGGCTTGGCGTTGCGCCCGGTGACGACGACATGCAGGTCCGGCCGCCGCGCCCGCAAGGCGGCCACCACCTCGCCGAGCGGCAGATAGTCGTAGCGGAGCGCCACGTTCATCTCGTCGAGCACCACGAGCCGGATTTTCGGGTCGTCCATCAACTCGCGCGCCTTGCCCCAGGCGGCCTGGGCCGCCGCGACGTCGCGCGCCCGGTCCTGCGTCTCCCAGGTGAACCCCTCGCCCATGGAATGCCAGCGCACGAGGTCCGCGCCCTCGAGGAGGCGCCGCTCCCCGGTGTCCCACGCGCCCTTGATGAACTGCACCACGCCGCAGGGGCGGCCCTGGCCCAGCATGCGCA
>CAXSEU010000262.1:0-5536 GCA_964236485.1 uncultured Lichenihabitans sp.
CGGCGTCGGCCCGCCTGGCGGGCCGCCGCAGGGAACTCGCGGCCATCGCCAGGCGGGCCGACGCCGCCCTCGCCCAGGGCAGGGGGATCCTCGAGGCCTTCCTGACGCGGCTCGCCGCGTTCCGCGTCCTCGATCCGGCCTGCGGCTCGGGCAATTTTCTCTACGTCGCCCTGCATGCCCTGCGGGACATCGAGTTGCGGGCGCTCATCGACGCCGAGCGCCTGGGCATCCCGCAGGTGCCGCCGCGCGTCGGCCTCGATGCGGTCTTGGGCATCGAGATCGAGCCCTATGCGGCGGAACTCGCCCGCGTCACGCTGTGGATCGGCAACCTGCAATGGGAACGCAGGAACGGCTACACCGCCTATGTGGAGCCGATCCTCTCGACGCTCGACCAGATCGATTGCCGGGACGCGCTACTGAACCCCGATGGCACGGAGGCGACGTGGCCGGAGGCCGACGTCATCGTCGGCAACCCGCCGTTTTTAGGGGGGAAGCGGCTGCGCGACGGTCTCGGCGACGACGCTGTCGAGCGTCTCTTCGCCGCTTATCGGGGCCGGGTGCCGGCCGAGGCCGATCTCGTCTGCTATTGGGTCGAGAAGGCGTGGCGGGCGCTTGGCCCACCATCCGAAACCCCTGGGTTCGGCGGCGGCCGGAAGGCCGGCCTCGTCACCACCAATTCCATTCGCGGCGGCGCCAGCCGCAGGGTCTTGGAGCCCATCGCCGCCGCTTCGGCGCTGCGCGAGGTGTGGTCGGACGAACCTTGGGTCTTGGAAGGTGCGGCCGTCCGGGTTTCGATGATCGGGTTTGGCTGGGGCTTTCCCGGACGGCGCCTGAACGGCGCAACCACAGCGCAGATCAACGCCGATTTGACCGGTGCCGCGGTCGATCTCACGAAGGCATGGCGCCTGAACGAGAACGCCGGGATCGCTTTCATGGGCGATACCAAGGGCGGTGCCTTCGACATCCCCGGCGATCTGGCGCGACGATGGCTGAAGCTTCCACTCAACCCCAACGGTCGACCGAACAGCGACGTGCTGAAACCTTGGCGCAACGCCATGGACGTGACTCGCCGCTCGGCGGACAAGTGGATCATCGATTTCGGCTGGACGATGAGCGAGACCGAAGCGGCCCTCTACGAGGCGCCTTTTCAGCATGTGCTTTTATTCGTCAAGCCGGAGCGCGACAATAACAATCGTGCACTTTACAAATCAACTTGGTGGCGGCACGTTGAGGCGCGACAGGGTTTGATGAGACGGGTCCCACAACTCAGGCGGCTACTGGTCACACCAGAAGTTTCAAAACATCGCTTGTTTGCTTGGTTAGAGACAAAGATATTACCGGATCATAAGCTTCAAGCAATTACGTTAGATGGTGAATTACCTTTTGGAATTTTGCAATCCACGTCGCATGAGATTTGGTCGCTTAAACTTGGCTCATGGCACGGTGTTGGCAATGATCCACGCTACACGATCTCCACTACCTTCGAAACCTTCCCCTTTCCCGAAGGCCTGACGCCCAACATCCCAGCCGAAAACTACGCCGCCGACCCGCGCGCGCAAGAAATCGCAAAGGCCGCCGAAGAATTGAACCGGCTGCGGGAGGCGTGGCTGAACCCCGAAAACCTCGTGCGGATCGAGCCCGAGGTGGTGCCCGGCTTTCCGGACCGGATCCTGCCGCGCGACGAAGCCGCATCGGCCGAGCTCAAGAAGCGCACCCTGACCAACCTCTACAATCAACGGCCCGCCTGGCTCGCCATGGCGCATCGGCGCCTCGATGCGGCGGTGGCGGCCGCCTATGGCTGGCCCGAAGACCTCGCCGACGAGGAGATTCTCGAACGCCTCTTCGCCCTCAACCAGGAGCGCGCCGCCGCCGGGCGCTGACGAACGATCTCATGACCATCGAACCCCGCGCGTAGAGTAACATGACGCGTCATTTCCGCGTTTCGTTGTTCCCCATGCCCAAGCAAGCCTCATGACCGGCCGGTTCAGTCTTCGGCCATCCCCGTGGAAGCGGGACGACGGAGGCCGGTCCTTCAGCGGCCTCGCGCTGCCCAAGAGCTATTTCGCGCTTATCTGGCGGATCAGCAACGGCGACCAGGTGTGGCTGTGCCTGCTCTCGGGGGTGATGGCCTTCCTCAACACCGTGCCGATCGACCTCCAGCGGCGGGTCGTCAACCGGTCGCTGAAGGAGGGGAGCTTCCGCTCGCTGACGATGTTCGTCTCCCTTTACGTCGGCGTGGTGCTGCTCCAGGGCGGGCTGAAACTGCTCTTCAACATCTACCGCAGCTGGGTCTCGGAACATGGCACCCGAACCCTGCGCACCTTCCTCAACCGGCGCCAGGAGAACGACGAGGCCGCGTCGGCACCGACTGTCGCCGGCCAGGGCACCGAGATTTCCATGATCATCGCCGAAAGCGACCCCATCGGTGCCTTCATGGGGGAATCGATCTCCGAACCCCTGTTGCAGACCGGGATCATCGTCAGCGTCGTGGTCTACCTCGTCGTGCTTCAGCCCTTCATGTCGCTCGTCCTCGCGGGCGTTTTCTTGCCCCAGTTCGTATTCGTTCCCCTCATGCAGAGGGCCATCACGGTGCGTGCCCAGAAGAGGATCGCGACGCTCCGATCCGCCAGTTCCGCCCTGGTGGACGAGGATGACGACGAAAGCCGGAGGCGGGCGCAGGACGATCGCTTCGCCCGTGTCTTCAAACTCAACATGGGGGTGTACAAGCTGAAGTTCACGATGAACTTCCTGACCAACCTCTGCCACCAGCTCGGGGTCGCCGCCATCCTGGGGATCGGCGGTTGGTTCGTGGTCACGGGCAAGACGCAGGTCGGCACGATCGTGGCGTTCATCTCCGGTCTCGCGACCGTCAAGGACCCCTGGGACGATCTCACGACCTGGTTCCAGACCATGATGGTCACGCACGGGCGCTACGCGCTTCTGCGCGACGCGTTGCGCCACACCGAGCCTGCGGACGGGGCGGCGCCCGCGGCTTGATTCAAAGCTCCGATCCAAGTGGGGGCGCCTCGATTTCGGACCTGACCTTCGAGGCCGACCCTGCCTCTTCGCCGAACACCCTGGCGAAGATCGTATCCACGTGTTTCGTATGGTGGCCGAGGTCGAACAGCGGCTCCAAATTCGAGGCCGGCAGCACGGCCGTCACCTCGGGATCCGCCTTGAGGAAGTCGAGGAAATCGCCTTCGCCGCGCCACACCCGCATGGCGCTGCGCTGCACCAGCCGGTAGGCGTCCTCGCGCGAGGCGCCGCCCTGCGTCAGCGCCAGCAGCACGCGCTGCGAATGGACGAGGCCGCCGAGCCGCTCGAGGTTCTTGCGCATGGTCTCGGGGTAGACGAGCAGCTTGTCGACGACCCCGGTGAGGCGGGCCAGCGCGAAATCGAGCGTGACCGTGGCATCCGGGGCGATCATCCGCTCCACGGAGGAATGCGAGATGTCCCGCTCGTGCCAGAGCGCCACGTTCTCCATCGCCGGCACCACCATGCCGCGCACGAGGCGCGCGAGGCCGGTGAGGTTTTCGCTCAGCACCGGGTTGCGCTTGTGGGGCATGGCGGAGGAGCCCTTCTGCCCCTCGGAGAAGAATTCCTCCGCCTCCAGCACCTCGGTGCGCTGCAGGTGACGGAACTCCGTGGCGAGGCGCTCGACGCAGGAGGCCACGACCCCGAGGGTGGCGAAGAACATGGCATGCCGATCGCGCGGGATGACCTGCGTCGAGACCGGCTCCACCCGAAGTCCCATGGCCTTGGCCACGTGGGCCTCGACCCGAGGATCGATGTTCGCGAAGGTGCCCACGGCACCCGATAGCGCGCAGGTCGCGATCTCGGCGCGGGCGGCGACGAGCCGCGCCCGGCAGCGCGCGAATTCCGCATGGGCGAAAGCCAGCTTCAAGCCGAAGGTCACGGGCTCGGCATGGATGCCGTGCGACCGGCCGATGGTCGGCGTCGTCTTGTATTCGAAGGCGCGTCGCTTCAGCGCGGCCAGGAGCGCATCGACGTCGGCGATGAGGAGATCGGAGGCGCGCGCCAGTTGCACGGCAAGGCACGTGTCGAGCACGTCCGACGAGGTCATGCCCTGGTGCACGAAGCGGGCGTCCGGGCCGACGATTTCGGCGAGATGGGTCAGGAATGCGATGACGTCGTGCCTGGTCTCGCGCTCGATGGCGTCGATCCGCTCGATGTCGAACGTGGCCTCGCGCCCCCGCGCCCAGATGGTTCCGGCCGCCTCAGGCGGAATGACGCCGAGCTCCGCCATGGCGTCGCAGGCATGGGCCTCGATCTCGAACCAGATGCGGAACCGCGTGGCCGGCTCCCAGATCGCGACCATGGCGGGGCGGGAATAGCGTGGGATCATCGGAGCTCCGGGTGAACGTCGGAGCCTTCTAGTCTCCCGACGGCGCCGCGTCGATGCGGACGTCAGACCCTCCGATAGGCACGGTCCACATAGGCGAGCGCGCCGCCATCCTGGCCGCGCCGCACGCTCAGCACTTCGCCGATCAGGACGTCGTGGGTGGCGACGCGCCGCAGGTCCGCGACGCGGCAGTCGAAACACGCGAGCGCGCTGAGGAGCGCCGGCGAACCCGTGACGAGCCGGCCCCACTGGCCTCGCTCGAAGCGGCGGTGCGGCGGCAGGTCGGCGCGGCCCGCGAAGGCCGCGGCGATGTCCTCGTCGTCCGCCCCGAGCGTGTTGATGCAGAAGACCTCGTTGGCGATCAGACGGGCGGCGGATCGGCTGGCGCCGTTGAGGCAGACCAGCACGGTCGGCGGGTTGTCGGACACCGACGCGACGGCACTCGCGGTCAGCCCCGCGCGGCCCGCCGCACCGTCCGAGGTCACGACGTGAACCGCCGTCACGACGCGGCTCATGGCGTCGCGAAAGGTCGCGGCCGTCTCGGCGCGCGCCGCGTCGCTCTGCCTCGATTCCCGCTCCATCGCGAGAGCGGGATCAACGGACCGTCCCATGTTGCACCGATCAGGACCCGCGGCCGCTCTTCCGCCCGCGCCATACCATATGGGGCGAAGCTGAAGATTAGCCTACACCGAATAGGTAGGTATGGATGCGTCGAGCCTTCCGGTTTTCGCGCCAGGGGGAAAGGGGCGACAATGCGGCAAAGACGATTGCCGATCGGCATGGGCCTTGCTAGCCTTCCCGCCACCCGGCCGACCGCCCGGCGAAGCTCCAGGAAACCGACGCTTGACCGAAGCCCTTGCCAATCAATTCATCCAGTCGCTGGTCAATGGACTGACGCTGGGGTCGATCTATGGTCTCATTGCGATCGGCTATACAATGGTTTTCGGCATCATCGGCATGGTGAACTTCGCCCACGGCGACCTGTTCATGCTCTCCGCCTTCGTGGCGCTGATCCTGTTCCTGGTGCTGACTCTGCTCCTGGGCATCACCAACGTGGCTCTGGCCTTTCTCATCGTTCTCATCGGGGCCATGGCGATCACGGCTTTGTGGAATTGGGCCATCGAGCGGGTCGCCTATCGGCGCGAGGGCCAGGCCTGGTGCCGCGTGCGGGCG
>CAXSEU010000263.1:0-5534 GCA_964236485.1 uncultured Lichenihabitans sp.
GTTTTCAGCGTCGGGGAGAAGGGCTTCCGGCGGTCCGTGCTCTTGATGGAGGCGGGGGTCGATTGCGTCGTCGTGGATACGGCGCACGGGCATTCGCAACACGTGCTCGATCAGGTCGTGCAGTTGAAGCGTCAGTCGAACAAGGTCGCCATCATCGCCGGCAACGTGGCGACGGCCGAGGGCGCGAAAGCGCTGATCGACGCCGGCGCGGATGCCATCAAGATCGGAATCGGACCGGGATCGATCTGCACGACGCGGATCGTCGCCGGGGTCGGCGTGCCGCAGCTGACGGCCATCATGGACGCGGCGGAAGTCGCCCGCGACGACGACGTCCCGGTGATCGCCGACGGCGGCATCAAATTTTCAGGGGACCTCGCCAAGGCCGTCGCGGCCGGCGCGGACTGCGTCATGATCGGTTCATTGTTTGCCGGCACGGACGAGAGCCCTGGCGAGGTCTACCTTTACCAGGGCCGGTCCTTCAAGGCCTACCGGGGGATGGGCTCGGTCGGCGCCATGGCGCGCGGTTCCGCCGACCGTTATTTCCAGAGCGAGATCAAGAACGAACTGAAGCTGGTGCCGGAAGGCATCGAGGGCCAGGTGCCGTATCGGGGCCCGATGGGCAGCATATTGCATCAATTGGCGGGCGGTCTGCGCGCCGCCATGGGCTATGTGGGCGCCGAGACGATCTCGGAGTTTCAAAGCAAGGCGCGGTTCGTGCGCATCACCAACGCGGGCCTCCGCGAGAGCCATGTTCATGACGTCGCCATCACCCGCGAAAGCCCGAACTATCCGGGCGGGGTTTGATGCGGCGCGGACGCAGCAGAAAAGGGCGGCCCGGAGGCCGCCCTTGATGTGCATCCCGAGGGTGCTCCCCCAACGGTATCGACCTTGTCGATTACATGTGGTTCTCGAGCGAGGTCTTGGCGTCGGGGTGACGCATGCCGGGGGCCGGGATCGGCGGCGGCGGGGGCGGCGGAGCCGAAGCGCAGGCGGCGAGCGAGAGGGCGAGCAGCGCAAGGGCTGCCTGACGGATCATGCTGTTCATGTGATATCCCTTACAAACTAAAAAGCAGCCCGATGGCGTCGGCCTGGCGGACCTGGATCTTCGCGGGAAAATCAGCGCTGCTCGATACTGACGATATAAGCGAACCCGTAAAAAGTTTGCTCAATGCGGGGCGACGGCTTTTCCAACGACGCATTCCCCGTTGTGTGCACATTCCAGGCTCAAATGTGGCAAAGAACGAATGATCCCCGCTGCCCGACTTTCTGCCGCCATTGAGATCCTGACTGTGATCGAAATGCAACGACGTCCCGCCGCCGATGTCCTCAAGGAGTGGGGAGTGTCCCATCGGTTCGCGGGTAGCAAGGACCGGTCTTCGATAGCTAGCCTGGTCTACGACGGTCTGCGGGTACGAGCTTCGGCGGCGTGGGTGATGGGCGAGGAAACGCCGCGCGCCATTGTGCTGGGCTCGCTGCGGGAGGTCAGAGGGCAGGACGCGGAAGCGATCTCGGCACTCTGCAGCGGCGAGGGTCATGCCCCGGCGGCGCTGACCGACGACGAACGCGAAGCCCTGGTATCGCGGACCCTCGCGGATGCGCCGTCCCACGTTCAAGGCGATTATCCCGAATGGCTCGGTGCCCCGCTCGAGGCGGCTTTCGGGCGCGACCTCATCGATGAGGCCCGAGCCCTGGCACGCCGCGCGCCGGTCGACCTTCGAGTCAATCGCCTCAAAGGCGACCGCGACAAGTCCTTGCGCCTGCTCGACCACCTCGGTGTGGTGCCGACGCCGCATTCCGTCGTCGGCTTGCGAATCGAGGTCGGTGCCGACGGCCGCTCGCCTGCCTTCGCGGCCGAACCGGCGTTCGCCAAGGGCCTCGTCGAGGTGCAGGACGAGGGATCGCAGATCGCAGCGGCGCTCAGCGGCGCTAGGCCGGGCGATCAGGTGCTCGACCTCTGCGCGGGCAGCGGCGGCAAGACCCTGGCACTGGCCGCGATGATGGACAACAAAGGTCAGATCTACGCCACCGACGCGGATGGGCGCCGGCTGATGCCGATCTACGACCGGCTGGCGCGCGCCAATGTCCGCAACGTCCAGGTGAGGGCTCCGAAAGGCCGGCAGAGCGGCATAGGCGATCTCGACGGCCGCTGCGATGTCGTCTTCGTCGACGCGCCCTGCACCGGAACCGGCACGTGGCGCCGCAACCCGGATGCCAAGTGGCGGCTGCGCCCGGGGGCGCTTCAGGAACGGGTCAAGGCCCAGGACGAGGCCATCGATCAAGGACTGCGGGCGCTGAAACCCGGTGGACGTCTGGTCTACGTCACCTGTTCGGTGCTGCGCGAAGAGAACGAAGACAGGATCCTTGCCGCGATGGAGCGACACCCGGAGCTTCTGCCGCTCGATGCCCGCCATATGGCACGGTCGGCCGGTCTGGCGTCGATCGAGGCTTGTGCGTCCGCCATCGGGCCCGGTCTCCGGCTCTCGCCGCGCCGCAGTGGAACCGACGGCTTCGGCATCGTGGCTCTGGTGAAGCCCGCTTGAGGCGCCTGGAGCGAGGAAAGCAGGGTGAACCCCGGCCTCTGAAGCTGATCTCCAGGCCTTGTGACCGATTACGAACCTGTCGCGTCGTGGCGAACCGGCTGGTCGCGGTAGAGATCCGGATAGAGCTTATGAAGCGCCTTGATCTTGGGCATGTCGTTGACGACGATGTACATGCTGTCCGGATGATGGATCAGGTAATCCTGGTGGTATCCCTCGGCGGCGTAAAAGCCCTTGAGCGGTTCGATCGTTTTCGCGATCTTGCCCCGGAAGGCGCCCGACCCGCCGAGTTGGGAAATATACTCCTCCGCCACCTGCTTTTCCTGAGCGCCGGCGACAAAGATGGTCGAGCGGTATTGCGATCCCTCGTCCGGACCCTGACCACCGACCTGCGTCGGGTCGTGGGCGGCCGAGAAGAATAACTGCAGCAACTGCCCATAAGAAACCTGCGCGGGATCGTATTCGATCTTCACGGCCTCGGCATGGCCCGTCTCGCCGGAGCCCACCACCTCGTAATGCGCCGTTTCGGCCTTGCCTCCGGCATAACCCGCGGTGACGCGCTTTACGCCCTTGACGTGCTCGAACATGCCCTGGAGACCCCAGAAGCAGCCACCGGCGAGCACGACACTGCGAGGGGAGGCGGCGGCCGGCAGATCGGCCTTGGGCGCATCGATCCGGATCGTGCCTTCGGCCGCGGCCGGAACCAGCGTCGCCAGGGCCAGCGAGAGCGCGCCGGCCGCGCTGGCGGCCAGAAGGGTGTTCCTGAGACTATAGCGGATAGACATGTCGACATCCTTGATCAGAGTCGAGCCACTATCCGACCTGAAGGCGACGTCATCAAGGCGTCGCGTCGTGCTCTGAAGGCTTCGACGATCACCGCATCGACGGCGCCTCTGGCCTCAAGGATCCGGACGGGCCGCCAAGGCGGCCAGAACCTCGGCCCGGCGCGGCATGGGATCGACCGCGCCATACCCCCGCGTCGAGAGCGCGGCGGCGGCATTTGCGTAGATCGCGGCGCGGAACGGATCGCCCGTCCCCAGGAACTCGGCCAGGTAGGCGCCGTCGAACGTATCCCCGGCTCCCGTCGCATCCGCAGCCTCGACCTCGAAAGCGGGGAGCCGCAGCCGCTGTTCGGTGGTGGCGACGAGACAACCGGCGGAGCCGAGCTTCAGCGCCACGATGCGGGCGCCGAAGGACAGATACCGATCCGCGATGGCGTCCGGATCCTCCACCCCGACCAGAAGCTTCGCATCATCGAGACCCGGCAGGGCGATGTCGATGTTGGTCATCGCCTCATGGACCACCGCTCGCGCCCGGGTGATGGGCCAGAGTTTCAGCCGGATATTGGTATCGTAGGACACCATGACGCCGGCGGCGCGTGCCAATGCGAGCGCCTCGAACACGCCATCGGCGGCCCGCGTCGAAATCGCCTGGCTGATGCCCGACACGTGCAGGATCTTCGCCTCCGCGATCGCGGTTCTCGGCAAATCCTCCGCGCCGTAGAGGCTGGCGGCTGAATGCTCGCGTCGATAGGAGAAGCTGTGACCGGCATCCGTGTGCGAGACGAAATAGAGACCGGTCGGCGCGGTGGGATGAACCCTGACAAGGGTCGCGTCGACACCCTCCCGCTGCCACATGTCGAACAGGAGCTGTCCGAACTCGTCCGCACCAAGCGCCGAGGCAAGTCCGGCGGACGCGCCCGAGCGGGCCGCCGCGACAACCGCGTTGGACACGTCGCCGCCGCACCCGAGAACGAAATGCGATTCGCTCTTCGGGCGATTGAGTTCGACGAGCGGTTCCCCCAAGGCCAGGATATCGGGCATTCGTTCATCTCCCACCGGACCCCCGGACACGTCCTCGATCCTCGGCCCGGTGTTTGCCTTGACAAGGATCCGGAGCCATTCAAAGCTTGACCAGTCGGTCAAGTTTCCGGGCTGGTGAGAACAATGGTTCGAGAGAGGTCACGATGACAACGCCGGCGACGGACGGAGTTCGGGCCGGACGGCTCACGCCGCAGGACTATGCCCGAAACTTCGCCGACCTGACACCGCCCCTCAACCGCCACGAGGCGTTTGTGGAAGCGGAGCGCTGCTATTTCTGCTACGACGCGCCCTGCGTCCAGGCGTGCCCCACCTCGATCGACATTCCGCTCTTCATCCGCCAGATCGCGGTTGGCAACGACCTTGGCGCCGCCGGAACGATCCTCTCGGCCAACATCCTGGGCGGCATGTGCGCCCGTGTTTGCCCCACCGAGGAACTCTGCGAGGAGGCCTGCGTGCGCGAGCACGCCGAGGGCAAGCCGGTGAAGATCGGCGCCCTGCAGCGGCACGCCACCGACGCCGCGATGCGCGCCGGAACCCATCCCTTCACGCGCCAGCCCTCCACCGGGAAGAGCTTTGCGGTCGTGGGGGCCGGACCGGCGGGTCTCTCCTGCGCCCATCGTCTGGCGCAGCTCGGCCACGCCGTGACGCTCTACGATGCCAGGACTAAGCTTGGCGGGCTCAACGAGTTCGGTATCGCGGCCTACAAGACGGCGGGGAATTTCGCGCAGGAGGAAGTGGATTTCATCCTCGGCATCGGCGGTATCGAGGTGAAATCCGGCATGAAGCTCGGGGACGACATCGACCTTGCGACCCTTCGGCAGCGCCACGAGGCCATCTTCCTCGGCCTGGGGCTTGGCGGCTTCAATGTGCTCGGGGGCACGCAGACCTACGGGAACATCGTCGAAGCCGCGGGCTTCATCGTGACGCTGCGACAGGCGAGGGACAAGGCGGAGGTGCCTGTGGGGCGCCGCGTGGTGGTGATCGGCGGCGGCATGACGGCCATCGATGCCGCCGTGCAGGCGAGGCGCCTCGGCGCCGAGGAGGTCACCATCGCCTATCGGCGCGGTGCCGAGCACATGAAGGCCAGCCGCTGGGAGCAGGAACTCGCGCAGCCCGACGGCCTCACCATCCGCCACTGGATGGTCCCGAAGCCCTTCGCCGGCCACGGCGGCCG
>CAXSEU010000264.1:0-5526 GCA_964236485.1 uncultured Lichenihabitans sp.
CGACAACACACGCTGTTCGAGGTCGTCCGCGAAGGTATCGACCGACCTTGCACCGAGGCGGGTCTGCCTGACCAGCGAGCGGATCAGGGCCAGGATGTTCTTCACGCGATGGTTGAGTTCGGCGATCAGAAAGGCCTGGCTTTCCCGCGCGGACTGCCGCTCCTGGCTGACGAGGTCGGAACGCCGCAAGATGACCTCGAGCAGCGCCACGCGCAGCGTCTCGGCGATCTGCACCTCGGCCGCCGTCCAGGGAAGGGAGCAGCCGCTGACCTGCTCCCGCCACGCTTCGAAACTTTTTCGCGGACCGATCCTGAGACCATCGGAGCGGATTTCGACCGGCTTGTTGGGGTTGCCCCCCCAGGTGACGGTCTGAAGCACTTCCTGGCGAAAGAAGATGAGGTAGTCGCGTGGTGTGCGGGTGAACGGAATGGCCAGGACGCCCGACACTTCGGCGCGGCAGGATTGCGCGATCGGCAGCACATCCGCGAGCCTGTCCGTGATGAACGGCGCCGCCCCGGGCTGCTCCCCCAGGAAGTCGAGCAGGGCATCCGTGACGGCTTGCGGCGGTGTCGCCCCGACGGTCAGGTAACCCTTTTCCGAGTAGACCGCCATGCCGTCGCAAGGGATCAACGCCTTGAGTTTGTCGGCGAAGCGTCCGAGGTTGTCGAACATGTTGTCGTCTGGCAGCAGGCCGATGAGAAGCTGGTCATGCGACTCGCGAGCCGCCGCCGCGTAGCGGAGGCTCTGGGTCTGTTCCTTGGCTTCGATCTGCAACGAAAAGATTTGGCCGAACAGCTCGGCAGCCGCGCAGGTCGATGATGAAATGCGGCGCGGCGACTCGTGGTGACAGGCGATCAGGCCCCAAAGCCGTTCCCCGTCAAGCAGCGATATCGTGAGGGTGGCGCGGCTCCCCATATTGCGCAGGTACTCGACGTGGATCGGCGAAGCGCTGCGCAGCGTGGCGAGGCTGAGGTCGATGTCTCCGGATCGGTCCGGGGGTCTCAGCAAAGGGACCGGTACGTAGTCGGTGTCAGGAATGAGGCGCAGCCACTGCCTTTGGTAGAGCGCGCGGGCCTGGACCGGGATGTCGGAGGCCGGATAGCGCAGACCGAGGAGGGGGGGCATCCCCGATCTGGTGGACTCGGCAACGACCTGGCCCGAATTGTCCTGCAAGAATTTATAGATCATCACCCGGTCGAATCCGGAGACCGCCCTCACCTGCGAGGCGGCGACATGGAGGAACCGGTCCAGGGTCGGAGCTCGCTTGAGGCGCGCGATCATGCTTCTGACGAGAATCACGGGATCGGCCGAGACCGTATCGCTGCCGGCGCGGGGCAGAATCTCGATGATCGTGTGGGACCCCGAAATATGGACCGTCAGGTCGTAAAGGGCGTCGCTATAGCCGATCGGCGCCGCGACGAGGCGTTCCGCCCCGCCCGAAACCATCGCCGACTGGAGCACGTTGCGGAGGTCGTGAACGGTCTTGGCCGGAAGCACTTCGTCGATCGGCAGATCGAACAGCACGGCGGGATCCCGTCCCAGGAACCGGCCGGCGTTTGCCGACACCGCCGCGACCGTCCAGGCCGGCAAGACGCAAGCGATCAGACACCCGTGAGGCTGGATCGCTCCCGGGACGTGGATGGGCTCGCGATCGCAGAGACTGAGATCAAGGCCGGTGTCCTCGCCGGTGGTCTGGATGTCGACCCTCGTCATCAGCCGCGGATGCTTCCCATGTGTCGGTCCAGAGGCGCTCGTGGCTCGAGGGCGGGCGATGACGGAGCATCGCCTCCCCGCGGGACCGAAACCGCAGATCGGCGACGCGGCGTTCCATGTTCCTCATCACGTCGGCCAGCGACGATCACGGCGGCCGTCTCGAAGATCTCGAAAGCCGCCGTGGCTCCCCCCAGCGCCACTTGGCCGTAGGGTTGAGGTGCATGGCGTTCGAGGACGGCGAGAAACGAAGACCATCGGCCCCGTGCCGCACCATGGCCCAGGAACAGCGCGGCGGCCCGCCCGAAAGGCTCTTCGAGCTCGACTAAACGTTCCGACAGGACACGCCCACCTAGCTTGGATCCTTCGAGGACATAGAGCATCCCCAGCATCGCTTCCTTACTCCCGCAAGGTTCTATGCTCAAGCTCGGCACATCGAGGTCGAGACCCTGGAGAAGAAACGATCGGCGCCGAGACGCCCAGTCGGGGATCAAAGCTCCGGCGCCGCCCTCGCGGCAGCGCTCCACGGCTCTCTCGATCGGTAGGAGAGCGGCGGCTTGGGCCGTCAAGAAGTCTTGAACGCCCCGTTCGACCGAAAGATCGAAGCGCGAGAAGGCGTCGTCGACGCGCCGATGGAGCGCGCCGGTTTCCCGCCTCAGGAAATCGCGAAAAGGAAACGCCACCATGGCCCCTCATAGGGCAAGCCGCACGAGCGTACCAGCCCTGCCACGCCCCCTTCCCCGCGGCTCCATCAAGGCGTCGCCCTCGCGGCCCGTGCCGCTCGCCTTGAACCTTGCCGCCCGGCCGCTTACAACGACCCCGCACCGTCGGACGGAATTCTCGTGACCAGCGTCATCCTCATCGACAATTACGACAGCTTCACCTGGAATCTTTATCATGAGCTCAGTGTGCTCGGTGCCGTGGTGGATGTCGTCCGCAATGATGCGGCGTCGGCGAAGGATATCCTCGACGCGGATCCCGATGCCATAGTCCTGTCGCCGGGCCCAGGAACGCCGAGGCAGGCCGGCATCTGCCTCGATCTTCTGCAACACGGCGGCGCCAACACACCGGTCCTCGGCGTTTGCCTGGGCCACCAGGCGATCGGCGAGGCTTATGGCTGCGCGATCTCGAGGGCGCCGCTGCCGATGCACGGCAAGGTCTCCACCATCCGGCACGACGGCGAGACGGTGTTTCGCGGAATCAACGGGCCTTTTCAGGCGACGCGCTACCATTCCCTGATCGTCGACGAGCAGACGTTGCCGGAGGCTCTCTCCGTTACGGCGCGATCGGAAGACAGGCTCGTCATGGGGCTCTCGCACAAGCTGCATCCGGTGCATGGCGTGCAGTTCCATCCCGAGAGCATCGCGTCCGAACATGGCAGGACCATTTTCAAGAACTTCCTGGAACTGGCAGTGGATTTCCAGGCCAGGGCCATCTGATGGACCAGTTCAAGCCCCTGCTGGCAAAGGTTGCCACCGGTGCTCCGCTAAGCTGCGGTGAGGCCGAGGCGGCTTTCGACCACATTCTTTCCGGGGAGGTGACGCCGGCGCAGGTGGGTGGGTTCCTGATGGCCCTGCGGGTGCGGGGCGAGACCGTCGATGAGATCACCGGGGCCGTGATGGCGATGCGCCGGAAGATGCTTCCCGTGGTCTCGCCGGGTGATGCCATCGACATCGTCGGCACCGGCGGCGATGGCTCGGGCAGCTACAACGTCTCCACGCTCGCCGCCATCATCGTGGCAGCCTGCGGGGTTCCGGTCGCCAAGCACGGCAACCGTGCCGCGTCCTCCCGCTCCGGGGCGAGCGATGTCCTCACGGCGCTCGGGGTCAAGATCGGGCTGCCGCCGGACCGCGTCGCGGCCTCGATCGAGGAGGCGGGGATCGGCTTCATGATGGCTCAGACCCACCATGCCGCCATGCGCCATGTGGGGGCCGCACGGGTCGAACTCGGCACGCGCACGATCTTCAATCTGCTCGGGCCGCTGTCCAATCCAGCGGGGGTCGGGCTCCAGCTGCTCGGCGTCTTCTCGCGGAGCTGGCTCGAGCCGATGGCCATGGTGCTGCACAATCTCGGCAGCCGACGTGTTTGGGTGGTCCATGGCTCGGATGGCCTCGACGAAATGACCACCACGGGCCCGACCGCGGTCGTGGCCCTCGAGGACGGCAGCATTCGCCGGTTCGAGGTGACACCCGAAGAAGCGGGACTACCTCGCACGGCGCCCGGGTCTCTCCAGGGAGGCGAGCCCGCCCACAACGCGGCCGCGCTTCGGGCCGTCCTCGGGGGGAAGAAGAGCCCCTATCGGGACATCGCCCTCCTCAATGCGGCGGGAGCCCTCGTGATCGCCGACCGAGCCGGAACTCTCCGGGACGGCGTCGCAATGGCGGCGCGCGTGCTCGACGATGGCGCGGCGGCTCGCACGCTCGAAAGACTGATCGCGTCCTCCAACGCATCCTCGGTTGCGGACCCAACCCGATGAACGACATCTTGGACAAGATCGGGCGGTACAAACGGCAAGAGATCACGCTCGCCAAGCAAGAGACGCCGCTAAGGGTGTTGGAGCGGCAGGTCGCCGCCGCCCCGAAGCCCCGCGGCTTCATCCGGGCCATCGAGCGCGAGCACGCGCTCGGAGCCTATGCGTTGATTGCCGAGATCAAGAAAGCCAGCCCCTCGAAAGGGCTGATCCGCGCCGATTTCGAGCCCGGCGGTCTGGCGCGCGCCTATGAGAAGGGCGGCGCGGCCTGCCTGTCGGTGCTGACTGATCTTCCGTCCTTCGCGGGTTCTCGGACACACCTTGCCGATGCTCGAAACGCCTGTGCGCTGCCGCTCTTGCGCAAGGACTTTATCTACGATCCCTACCAGTGCTGGCAATCGCGCGCCTGGGGCGCCGATTGCATCCTCATCATCATGGCGGCCGTGGACGACCGGCAAGCCAGGGACATCGCCGCGACCGCCCATGATCTCGAGATGGACGTGCTGGTCGAGGTCCATGACGGCGTCGAGCTCGATCGGGCCCTGGACCTTGGCACGCGCCTGGTCGGCATCAACAACCGGGATCTCCGCAGCTTCGCGGTCGACCTTGCGGTCGCCGAGCGGCTGGCCCCACGCATTCCGGCGGACCGCATCGTGGTCGGCGAGAGCGGCATCGTTGCCCCTGCGGATTGTGCCCGGCTCGGTGCCGCGGGCATCCGCACCTTCCTGGTCGGCGAGAGCTTGATGCGGCAGGACGATGTGGCGGCGGCGACCAGAACCCTCCTCGGCCGGTCGGCACTCGCGCGATGACGGTCCTGACCCATATCGACTCGTCCGGCGAGGCGCGCATGGTCGATGTTTCCGCCAAGGCGGAGACGGAGCGGGTGGCCGTGGCCGAGGGCGCGGTGATCATGCGGGGCGAGACGCTGGACATGATCGTCGCCGGCAACGCGAAGAAGGGCGACGTGCTCGGAACGGCCCGCATCGCCGGCATCATGGCGGCCAAGCGCACGCACGAACTCGTCCCCCTCTGCCATCCTGTCGCGCTCGCGGGCATCAGGGTCGAGCTCACGCCCGACCCCTCCCTTCCCGGCATCAGGATCGAGGCCACGGCCAAGGTCCGCGGGCAAACCGGCGTCGAGATGGAAGCCCTGACGGCCGTCAGCGTTGCGGCTCTCACCATCTATGACATGGCCAAGGCGGTCGACCGTGGCATGCGGATCACCGATTTGCGCCTCCTGCAGAAGAGCGGCGGAGCCTCGGGCGACTATCGGGCGAAACCGGCGTGAGCGCGTCCTCGCCCCTGATGCCGGTCGAGGACGCCCTCCGCCGCATCGTGGAGAGCGC
>CAXSEU010000265.1:0-5502 GCA_964236485.1 uncultured Lichenihabitans sp.
ACGGCGAGGAAGTGAAGTTCGGCGGCGGCAAGGTGATCCGCGACGGCATGGGCCAAAGCCAGGTCACCCGAGCGGCCGGTGCGGTCGACACGGTCATCACCAACGCGGTGGTGGTCGACCATTGGGGCATCGTCAAAGCCGACGTCGGGCTCAAGGACGGCCGCATCGCCGCCGTCGGCAAGGCCGGCAACCCCGAGATCCAACCCGGCGTCACCATCGTGATCGGCCCCGGCACCGAAGTCATCGCCGGCGAGGGCAAGATCCTCACGGCCGGCGGCTTCGACACCCACATCCATTTCATCTGTCCGCAGCAGATCGAGGAGGCGCTGATGTCGGGCGTCACCTCGATGCTCGGCGGTGGCACCGGCCCCGCGACCGGCACCTTCGCCACCACCTGCACGCCCGGCCCCTGGCACATCGCGCGCATGATCGAGGCCGCCGACGCCTTCCCGATGAACCTCGGTTTCGCCGGCAAGGGCAATGCCTCGACCCCGAAGGGCCTTATCGAGCAGGTCGAGGCGGGCGCCTGCGCCCTGAAGCTGCACGAGGATTGGGGCACCACCCCGGCCGCCATCGATTGCTGCCTCTCGGTCGCCGACGACCACGACGTGCAGGTGATGATCCATTCGGACACGCTGAACGAGAGCGGCTTCGTCGAGGACACGATCGCGGCCTTCAAGGGCCGCACCATCCACGCCTTCCACACCGAGGGTGCGGGCGGCGGCCACGCCCCCGACATCATGAAGGTCGCCGGGCTCGACAACGTGCTGCCCTCCTCGACCAATCCGACGCGGCCGTTCACCGTGAACACGCTCGACGAACACCTCGACATGCTGATGGTCTGCCACCACCTCGATGGCGCGATCCCCGAAGACCTCGCCTTCGCGGAATCGCGCATCCGCAAGGAGACGATCGCGGCCGAGGATATCCTGCACGACCTCGGCGCGCTCTCGATGATGTCGTCGGACAGCCAGGCCATGGGCCGGGTCGGCGAGGTCATCATCCGCACCTGGCAGACGGCCGACAAGATGAAGCGCCAGCGCGGGCCGCTCGAGGGGGAGCGAGGCGACACTGACAACGCGCGGGTGAAGCGCTACATCGCCAAATACACCATCAACCCGGCCATCGCGCATGGCGTTTCCCGGCATATCGGCTCGATCGAAGCCGGCAAGCTGGCCGATCTCGTGCTGTGGACGCCGGCCTTCTTCGGCGTGAAGCCCGACCTCGTCATCAAGGGCGGCACCATCGCCGCCGCTCCCATGGGCGACCCCAATGCCTCGATCCCCACGCCGCAGCCGGTGCATTACCGGCCGATGTTCGGCTCCTACGGCGGCGCCGTCGCGGCGACGGCTATGACCTTCGTGTCCGCGACCTCGCTCCAGCGGGGGCTGGCGCAGCGCCTGCGGGTCTCGAAACCGTTGGTCGCGGTGGAGAACACCCGCGGCACCCTGCGCAAGGCGAGCATGATCCACAACGGCGCGACACCGGACATATCGGTGGACCCCGAGACCTATGCGGTGGTGGCCGACGGGGTGCTGCTGACCTGCGAGCCGGCCACTGTGCTGCCCATGGCGCAGCGCTACTTCCTGTTCTGAGCGCCGAAGCGGTCCGTCTCGACGACCGGCTTCGCGCGACGACCAGCCCGGCACCAAGCCTTCGGCCTTCGAGGTTCCATGCACGACCTCATCTACGACCTGGCCCTTTGCACCGTCACCGCCTGGACGCTCGGCGTCGCGGCCCAGTTGATCGGCCAGCCCGCGATCCTCGCCTATCTCATCGCGGGATTCGTGCTCGGCCCCTCGGGTCTGCAGCTCGTCCGGTCGCAGGAGTCGATCGCCACCATTTCGGAACTCGGGCTGATCTTCCTGCTGTTCATGATTGGCCTCGAGATCGACCTCAAGAAGATCATCCGCTCGGGCCGCATCATCCTCTTGAGCGCGGGCGTCCAGATCGTCGGCTGCTGCGCCCTCGGCGTGCTGTTGTTTCTGGCGCTGGGGCTTCCCATGGGTGGCGGACGCTGGGACGCGCTCTATCTCGGGGTCGCGGCCGCGCTGAGCAGCACCGTCATCATCGTCAAGGTGCTCTACGACAAGCGGGAACTCGACACCCTGCCGGGCCGGGTGACGCTCGGCATCCTGGTCCTGCAGGATGTGTTCGTCATCCTGTTCCTGGCCATCCAGCCGAGCCTGAACGACCTTCGGGTCGAGGTGATCCTCTTGTCGCTGGGACGGGTGGGCCTGCTGGTCGCCACCGCGCTGCTGGTCAGCCGCTTCATCCTCCCGGTCCTCTTCTTCCGCATCGCGCGCCTGCCCGAACTCGTTCTCGTGGGCGCCCTCGCCTGGTGCCTGTTCACGGCGGAACTCGCCGCATACCTCCACCTGTCGCGCGAGATGGGCGCCCTCGTGGCCGGTGTCTCGCTCTCGACCTTCCCCTACGCGCTCGATGTCGCGGCCAAGGTGACCAGCCTGCGCGACTTCTTCGTGACCCTGTTTTTCGTCGGCGTCGGCATGACGATTCCGATCCCGACGCTCGACATGATCGGACTGGCGTTCCTGCTGATCCTCTTCACGATCCTGAGCCGCATGCTCACGGTGGTGCCGACCCTCTATGCGCTGCGCCAGGGATGGCGGGCGAGCCTCCTGCCCGCCATCAACCTCAGCCAGCTCAGCGAATTCTCGCTGGTGCTGCTGCAGATCGGGGTGGCGGCCGGCCACATCGGGCCATCGACCAAGGCCGCAACGTCGGTCGCCTTCGTTCTTCTGGCGGCCCTCAGCACCTTGGCCATGGGCCGAAGCAACACGCTGGTGCGCTGGGCCGTCCCGTTGCTGAAGCGCCTCGGATTGCGGGACCTCGACGGCGCAGGCGACGATGGGACGGAGCCTTCGCGGCACCGCGCCCGCATCATGCTGCTCGGTTTCTTCCGCACCGCCAGCTCGTTGATCGCGGATCTCGAGGCACGAAGCTCGACCAAGCTGGCGGACCTCGCGGTGGTGGACTTCAACCCCGTGGTGCACCAGACCCTCAAGGAACGCGGGATCAAGGTGCTCTATGGCGATATCAGCCAACTCGACACGCTGGTGCACGCCGGCGCCGGCACGGCGGAGGTGCTGATCTGCACCGTGCCGGATTTCCTGCTCAAGGGCACCACCAACGAACGGCTCGTGCGCCAGCTCCGCGACATCAACCCCGAGGCCATCATCGTGGCGCCGGCCGATCTCGTCAGCGACGTGGCGGCGCTCTACGCGGCAGGAGCCGACTACGTCGTGGTGTCGCGCTTCACGGAGGCGCAGGATCTGTGCGAGATCCTCGAGGCCATCGAGTCCGGTCTGCTCTCCGAAAAGCGCGAGGCGCTCGACGCACGCCTGCACGGGCGCCGCGAGGTGCTGGCGTAAGCCGGTGCGGGAGCAGCAACACGACGGCCGGGTACAGCCAAATTTGTCGTGACCGACTCTGGAATACAAGAGTCGTGGATAAATCGCCTCAATCAACCCGTTCGCGCCGTTCGGCGAGGCCTACTCACTTCAATCGCGGTGCGGCCTGAACTTCGATCCGGCGTTAATCGGCAGCTCGAAACGGCCGCGCTCGGCGATTGAGACCTGAAGCGCCATTCTCGGTATCAGCCGAATAAGTCGGGCAGCCGTCTCTGCCACGTCATAGCCTTTCCAGGCGTTGTCGATGAAAAAAATACAATCCGTGACCGGTCCATCGCCGCCCGTTCGTGGGGGCGCGTGCGGATGCGCAAATCCCGGGTGAGCGCCGCCCACCCCCCTTCGCGGTCAAGCGCTGCGATCCACCTCTCGTCAGGAGGGTGGTCGGGGTATTTGTCTCGCAGCGCGGTAATTTGATGGTCGTCAAACAGCCGATCCAATGCCCTCGCCACCCTGGGAGGAAGATTGTTATCGACGAGCAGTTTCAAGCCGCCAGCTTGCTTTCGAACGCGACGGCGTCGCGAACGGCAGCAATCGGCACATCATATACCCGCGCAGCGCGCTCGGCCGATCCTTCCACCCTGGCAGCCAGGGCAAGCACTTCCGTCGGCACGTGCCCGGCTGCGCTTACGGGACGACCAAAGGCAAACGCCGGGTCCACCATGACGGTCCGCTTGCCACCCAGCGGAAACCAGCGCGCGACCACGTCGGCGTCGAACTCTAGATCCTTGAAGCTCGGCGCTACAAAAGAGCGAAATACGGTCTGTCTTTGACGGAGATCCACCAAGGCGCCGTCGTTCGTTCCCTCTGTGATCTCAAGGAATATTGTGCGGCCATCCGTGCGGAACTGTCGGGTTGAAAACGGCCTCTCGTCTTGGACAAGCTCAACCGCGCGCTCAAAGCACTGGCGAACGGTCTGCAGCCCGACACCCGCGTCACGGAAAGCTTTCACGAAACGCAGTTCGATCAAGTCGCGAAAACTCAGCTCGATCAGATCATCATCGTTGGCATAGTCGGGCGTCCACAGAGGCATTGAGTGATGGATCTCGCCATGCACTTTGAAATCGTAGCCGCGCAACCATCGAGCGACCGTTTGACGAGAGACCTGGCCCTCTGTAGCAGCGACGCCTGCACGGAAATTTAGAAGTCGCAGAGCTTCCCCGGCGCCGTAAACGCCGCGGCCGAGCACCTTCGTTTCCTGTCGCGTCTCAGTCATCTTGACGGCAACCTACCCACGCACTCATTGGGTGGCAACGGCGTGAGTGCGCCTTCTGAAGGTCAAACCTCATGGCTCCTATGACAATAGCTTCGAAAGTGAAACGTCGAGTGCCGGGGCCGGCCGAAACAGCGCCCTCGCCATGTGAGCGGGCACCGAACCTTGACGTCCCCATCCGCACGCCCCATTCTTCCGGTGTTCCACGGAGAGCCTTGGCGAGGGGCTGAGACACCGCTGGGCATGGCGGGTCTGTCATGCGGCGCGGAAATCCATTGAACCTGATCCGGTCCGCACCGGCGTAGGGATGGAATTCGGCGTGACGCTTGGAGCGGAACCGGATCCTGGCCCATGGAGTCGAGGGTTTGGCCGCTGCGCCTTTGCTGTTCAACCGTCTCTCCATCGAGGCGGGCGCCCCCGAGAAAGCCCTGGACGGCCTGGCGCTGCCGAAAACCATCGATGTCGCGATCGTCGGGGCCGGCGTCGTCGGGCTTTCGGTCGGGTGGCGTCTCGCGGCGCGGGGCCTGAAGGTCGCGCTGCTGGACGCCGGCCAGGCGGGCCAGGGCACGAGTTCCGCCGCCACCGGCATGTTGGCCGCCAGCGCCGAGCACGAGCCGGGCGGCGAGGCGCTGCTGGGGCTCGGCCTCGAGAGCCAGCGTCTCTGGGAAGGCTTTCGCGAAAACCTGGAGGCCGAATCCGGCATGTCGATCGATTACCGCCGCGAGGGCACGCTCGTGGTGGCGGTCGGCCGTGACGAGACCGAGCGCCTGCGTGCGGAACGCCTCGTCGGCGATCACCACGTAAATATCCGGCGCGGAAGCCGCTTTCGTGGCGGCGTCTATCGCTGCGGCGGTGTGCGGC
>CAXSEU010000266.1:0-5461 GCA_964236485.1 uncultured Lichenihabitans sp.
TGGGCTACCGAGACTTCGGCCTGGCCTTCATCGTGGTCGCTGCCATTTCGGCGACATCCGCGCTGGTCTTCACGAGGCTCCCCGCCGGGGCGGGAGACACACTGCGGCGCATTTCGGCGCGGACGCTCGCGAGCGCACCGGCGCCGACCGGCGGCATGGGTGATCAGCCGGGAGGCGCGCTCGACACGCCGTTGCCGCGAAACCCGGTCGCAAGGACGTAAAGCTCGGACGAGTCGGCCCGGCTGGCGGCGGGCTTTATGTGCCGCACATCGACGAAATCCCGCTTCAAGGATCGGAGCAGCGTGCCTTCGGTGCCACCCTGCAGCACCTTGGCGAGGAAAAAGCCGCCCTGGGCCAGGACCTTGCGTGCGAATTCGCTCGACAGTTCGACGAGGCCCATGATCCTCAGGTGATCCGTCTTGCGGTGCCCCGTCGCGTTGGCGGCCATGTCGGACAGGACGCCGTCCGCCGGCCCCTTCAGCATGCCCTCGATCCGCGCGGCCGCGCTCTCGTCGTTGAAGTCCATCACGGCGAACTCGACTCCGGAAATGGGCTCCATCTCCAGGAGGTCGACGGCGACTACCCGCCCCTGCCCGGCTTCGAGACCCACCCTTTGCCCGGCGACCTGCGACCAGCCTCCCGGCGCGGCACCGAGGTCCACGATGCGTCCGCCGGGTTTGAGGACGCGGTGGCGATCGTCGATCTCGATCAGCTTGAAGGCTGCCCTCGAACGGTAGCCTTCGGTTCGCGCCCGGGCGACATAGGGATCGTTGAGCTGACGCGACAACCACAGGGTGGAGGACAGCGATCGCTTGCGCGCCGTCTTCACCCGCGTCTTGAGCGATCGACCGCCGGCGCGGCCCGATCCGGTCTTTTCGGAGGTCAAGGACATGGCCTCAATGGATCGGTGTACGCCATGCGCCGTCCTGCTTCATCATCTGGATCAGGATGCCCTCGCGCAAGCCCCGGTCCGCGATCCGCAGCCTTTGGCTCGGGAAGACACGTCGCAGCGCCTCGAGGATGGCGCACCCTGCCAGCACGAGGTCGGCCCTGTCGGGTCCGATGCAGCCATGGGCCACGCGCTCATGGAAGGGCATGTCGAGCAGCCGCCGGATGGCGTCCGTGACGTCCTCGTCGGACATCCAGAGCCCATCGATGCGCCGCCGGTCGTAACGCCCCAGACCGAGATGCACCCCGGCCACCGTCGTCACGGTGCCCGACGTCCCAAGCAGGTGGAACTTCTGACAGCGCCGCTCCGAGCTCGCCTGTCTGACGAACGGTTTCAGCTCCTCGGCGACGAAGTCGACCATGGCCTCGAACACCGCCGCATCGACCGCCTTGCCGCCGAACCGGTCGGCTAGCGACACGACCCCGAGCGGCAGCGACGTCCAGGCTCGGATCCGGTCCTTGACGTCGCAGGTTTCCGCTGGTGCGTCCGGCGCCGGTCGCGCCAACCAGACGATCTCGGAAGAGCCGCCACCGATGTCGAACAGGATCACACTTTCCGCGTCTTCGTCGGCAAGCGACGCGCAGCCCTCCGCCGCAAGGCAAGCCTCGGTCTCACGATCGACGATCTCGACCGAGAGCCCGGTTCGCCGGCGGACCTCCTTCAGAAAGGACGGACCGTTCTCGGCCGACCGGCAGGCCTCGGTCGCGATCAGCCTCGCCCGCGTCACCTGGCGCATGTCCATCTTCTCGCGGCAGACCGAAAGAGCCGCGAGCGTCCTATCGATCGCCGCATCGCTGAGGCGACCCGTGAGGGTGAGGCTCTCGCCCAGGCGAACGATCCTGGAAAAGGCGTCGACGACGTGAAGGCCGCTCGGACACGGCCTGGCAATCAACAGCCGGCAATTGTTGGTCCCAAGGTCGAGGGCGGCATAGACGCCGCGTCGCGGGTTCGATGCAGTGGCTGGCTCCAATCCCATGATCCCCGCGCCGTGAGGCCGGCGTCTCCGGTTTCACTGCGACCAAGAGTAGCGGACGCCGCATCATATTGCCAATGTCTCGCGATCACGAGGCCGCACGTCGGGGTCGAGCGTCCGATCCAGCGCGTCGCGCCGCGCCCTTCGCCGGCGTTTCGTCCAGATGTTCAACGCCTCCACGCTGCCTGAAAACACCATGGCGAAGTAGAGGTAGGGTCGGGGGATCTCGAAACCCGACCCCTCGCCGATCAGCGAAAACCCGATCAGGACCAGAAAGCAGAGCGCCAACACCTTGGCGCTCGGATGGTGGTGGATGAAACGCGAGACGACCCCCGCGGCCGCATACATGGCCACCATCGAGATCAGGATCGCCACCACCATGATCGAGAGGTCCTTCGCGATGCCGATCGCGGTGAGGATCGAATCGAAGGAGAAGACGAGATCCATGCCGGCAATCGTCACGATGGCCATGGCGAGGCTGCGGGGTCGCTTCTGTTCGTCCGCGTCCTCGTCGTGGTCGACCTCGGCATGGATCTCCAGCGTTGCCTGAACGATCAGGAACAGACCCGCAAAAACGACTACGATGTCGCGCCAGGATACGGGGTGCCCCCCGACTGTCGCGACCGGCTGCGTCAGGGCGATCAGCCGGGTCAGCAGGGTCAGGCACGCCAGTCGGAACACCAGCGCGAGCGCGAGGCCGAACATTCGCGCGAACCTCGCCTGGTTCTTGGGCAGCCGATCGCCGACGAGCGAGATGAAGATGACGTTGTCGATGCCAAGAACGATCTCCATCAGGGTCAGCGTCGCGAGCGCGAGCCAGCCTGAAGGTTGGGCAATCCAGTCGAACATCTCTGCTTTTCCGATTCCGTCCTGCGGACACCGATGCGTCGGACGCAACCCGGCCGCATTGCCACCGGGTTTCGATGTCCGATATCACGGCTTTAAGTCATGTCGGCGGCGCGGACACGCGGCCGCGGTTCCCAACCTGTGAAAGCCGTCATGCCGACTCCGCCTGATCCAGTCCCCGTCGAGGTGGAAACGAACGGCTCGGCGCCCGACGCGGCTCCGCCCTCGATCCGAGCCGAAGTTCTGATCGCAGGCGCCGGCATCGTCGGGCTTGCACTCGGGGTCGGTCTTGCGCGCCAAGGCCTCGATGTCGTGGTGGCCGGTCGCATCAACGCCAGCCTTCCTGGTCGCACGGTCGCTCTCTTGAACGGCTCCATCGCATTCTTAGAGAACATGGGACTTTGGTCCGACTTAGAAACCCGGTCCGAGCCGCTCCGGGTCATGCGGATCGTCGACGCCACCCGTTCGCTCTTCCAAGCTCCGCCCGTGGCTTTCCGAGCGGAGGAGATCGGGCAAGCCTGGTTCGGCCGAAACATCGTCAACGAGGACCTGGTGCGGGGTCTCGCCCGGGCCGCCCGGGAAGAGCCACGCCTGACGCTGGTGGACAAGCATCTCGTAGGCTTCGCGTTCGACACCGGCCTCGTCACTGCGCACTGCGAGGATGGGCAGGACATCCGCGCGCCGCTGGTCGCCGCCTCGGATGGACGGAACTCCACGGCGCGCCAGGCCGCTGGCATCCCGGTGAAATCCTGGCGCTACGACCAGACCGCGATATCGGCCATCCTGCGCCACGAGAGGCCGCATGACGACGTTTCCACCGAATTTCACACCCGTCAGGGTCCCTTCACGCTGGTTCCCCTGCCCGGAACGCCCCAGGCGCCGCACCGCTCGAGCCTGGTCTGGGTCATGCGGCCCGAGGGCGCGAAGGATCTTGCCGGCGCCGGGCCGGCGCGGCTCGCCCGTGAGATCGACCGCCAGAGCCGGGGCCTTCTCGGCCGCGTGGGCGTCGAAGGTCGAACCGGCTCCTTCCCGATCACCGGCATGATCGCCGACAGGATGACGGCCGACCGAACGGTTCTCGTCGGCGAGGCGGCGCATGTCCTGCCGCCGATCGGCGCCCAGGGTCTCAACCTCGGCCTCCGCGACGTGGCGGCCCTTGTGGGCCTCCTCGGCGAGGCGAAGCGGCGAGGCGCCGACCTTGGCGCCGCGACCCTGCTGGATCGCTACGCCAGGGCACGGCGCGGCGACGTCGCCTTGCGCGCCATCGGGGTCGATCGACTCAATCGATCGCTTCTCTCCACTTTTCTTCCCGGCCACTTCATCCGTGGCGCCGGCCTGCAGGCCTTGGGACGGGTCGCGCCGCTGCGGCGGATAGCGATGCGGGCGGGGCTTGGCGAAGCACGCTGACGGACCTTGAGCTTGACGCTGACGATTTCGATCGTCCATCAGGGGGCCCGGCGAGCAAATCGCCTGAGGTGTTCTGTGCCAGAACCTATGCGTCTCGATTCGCCGACCATGCGTTTTCAGCTCGAATACATGGCCTTCCGGGCGGCTGCGCGGCTCTTTGGGTTTCTGGGCCTCGAACGAGCGTCGGATCTCTCGGGCGCCGTGTGGCGCCGTTTTGCCCCACTGTCCAGGCGTCATGCCCGCGCGCTCGGTCATCTGGCCCTCGCGTTCCCGGACAAGAGCCTCCATGAGCGCGAACGTATTTGCAGGGGCATGTGGGAAAATCTCGGGCGAACCTTCGCCGAAGCCTTCTTCCTGCGCAAGATCGTCGAGGAGGATCGCATCGCATGCGCGGATCCCGATGTATTCGATGGGTGGGCATGCCAACCCGGTGGACGGGTCGCCTGCTCGGGCCATATGGCGAACTGGGAACTCTCGGTCGTGGCCGCCACACGCCGGGGGCTCGATCCGTGGGGCATCTACCAGCGCCTCAAGAACCCGCTGGTCGACCGCGACGTCACCGCCATGCGATCCTTCCTTTACACCGGCGGGCTGATCGCTAAGAACCCGGCTTTGCCGCGCCAGTTCCTGCGCATCATTCGCGACAAGGGCACTGTGGTTCTGCTGGCCGACCTCCGCGACCACAGTGGCGCCGCCGTGCCGTTTTTCGGACGGCCGGCGCCATCCACCAACTTTCCCGCGCTGCTCGCCCAAATGGGAGGCAGCGACATACTGGTTGCCTGCCAGCGGCGCCTTCCCGGCGTCCGCTTCGTTCAGTATTTCGACCGCGTCAGGGTGCCGGATACCGGCGACCGCAAGCGAGATCTCTCCGAGGCGACCGCGGCGATCCAGGCCGTCTTCGAGAAGTTCATCCGACAATGGCCCGACCAGTGGATGTGGGCGCACCGTCGTTGGGGCTGAAGTTTCAAGCGGGAACGAGAATGCGTATCGCGACCTGGAACGTCAATTCGGTCCGGCAGAGGCTCGGCCACCTCCTCGCCTACCTCGGCAGGGTCGAACCCGACGTCCTGTGCCTGCAGGAAATAAAGTGCGTCGACGAAGCTTTCCCGGCGCCGGAGATCGAAGCCCTCGGGTATAATTGCTATGTTCACGGTCAGAAGGGCTTCAACGGCGTTGCCATCCTGACAAAGCGGCCCGCGGACGTCACGCGTGGGCTCCCGGGCGACGACGCGGATACCCAGTCGCGCTACATCGAGGCACTGGTCCCCCATGGCGCAGTAATCGTT
>CAXSEU010000267.1:0-5437 GCA_964236485.1 uncultured Lichenihabitans sp.
GCTTCGCGGCAACATCTATTTGGCAAAGGTGACGCGCGTAGAGCCGTCGCTACAGGCCGCGTTCATCGATTATGGCGGCAACCGCCACGGTTTCCTCGCCTTTTCGGAAATTCATCCGGACTATTATCAGATCCCCCATGCCGACCGTCAGGCTCTCCTGGAGGAGGAAGCCTTGGCGCATCGCGATGAGGATGACGACAGCCGCGGCGGCGCGTCGCGTCGCAGTCGCCGCAGCCGGCGGGACGGTTCCGAGCGTGCATCGGAGCGTCGCGGGCCTGCCGAGGCGTCGGTTTCGGAGCCTGCGGACCTCTCGAGCCCGGACGAAGAGGCTGGCTCGGGCAGCGGCGGCGAGCCTGCCGGGTTCGACGAAGAGACCGAAGGAGCGGAAGGAGCGGCCGTGGCGTCGGAGGGTATCTCCGTCCACGCCGAGAGCAGGACGCCGTCCGATGCTTCCAACATGCCTGGCGAGAAGGCTGCCGAGGAGACGAGCACGGCGCTGGAAGGTCATTCAGTCAACGAAGCCGTCGAAAACCCCGATGACGTGGTACCCAGCCACGGCGCAGCCGCCGCCCCGATGGAATACGCCACCGACCCTGTCGCAGCCGAAGAGGACCACCGGACCGCGGCAGAGGGAGGTGTGGATGGCCCGATCGACGCGTCCTTATCCAGCGACCCCGATCATGGGCCGTTCGTCGACGAGCTCGGCCAGGCCGACGAGAACGGCAGCGACGAAAGCGAGGAGGAGTTCGTCGAGCAGATCGGCGGCGACGCTCTCGAGGACACGGCCCAACGCACACCGCGCGCACGCCGGCACCATTACAAGATTCAGGAAGTCATCAAGCGCCGTCAGATTCTACTCGTACAGGTGGTAAAGGAGGAGCGTGGCAACAAAGGCGCCGCGCTGACCACCTATCTGTCCCTCGCTGGCCGCTATTCGGTGCTGATGCCCAATACGGCACGGGGCGGCGGCATTTCGCGCAAGATCACCGACTCCGAAGACCGCAAGCGGCTGAAGACGATCGCACAAAGCCTCGATGTGCCCGAGGGCATGGGAATCATCCTGCGGACCGCAGGCGCGTCGCGCAGCCCGGTCGAGGTCAATCGCGACTTCGAATATCTTCTGCGCATGTGGGAAAGCGTTCGCGAACTCACGCTGAAATCCACCGCCCCGACCCTGGTCTACGAGGAAGGATCGCTGATCAAACGCTCCATCCGGGACCTCTACACCCGCGACGTGGAGGACATTCTGGTTTCGGGCGAGGAGGGCTATCGCGAGGCGCGTGAATTCATGCGCATGCTGATGCCGGGAGCCTCCAAGAGCGTTCAGCTCTACAGCGACCCCCAGCCGATCTTCGCCCGGGCCGGTGCCGAGGCGCAGCTCGACGCGATGTTCTCGAATCACGTGACGCTGAAGTCGGGCGGCTACCTCGTCATCAACCAGACCGAGGCGCTGGTTGCGATCGACGTCAACTCCGGCCGCTCCACCCGCGAGCACAACATCGAAGATACCGCGATTCGCACCAACCTCGAAGCGGCCGACGAAGTCGCGCGGCAACTCAGGCTGCGGGATCTCGCCGGCCTGATCGTCGTCGATTTCATCGACATGGAGGAGGGCAGGAACAACCGCGCCGTCGAACGCCGTATCAAGGAGGCGTTGAAGAACGATCGCGCCCGCATTCAGATCGGCCGCATCTCCCATTTCGGATTGCTGGAGATGTCGCGTCAGCGCATCAGGACCGGCGTGCTCGAAGGGTCTACGGTCGTGTGCCCTCATTGCGCCGGCGCGGGAACGATCCGGTCGACGGCCTCGATAGCGCTCCACGTGCTGCGGCTGCTCGAAGACGCGCTGATCAAGGATGCGTCCCATAACCTCATTGTGCGGACCCGCACCGAGGTGGCGCTCTACATCCTCAATCAGAAACGCGCCAAGCTGACCGACCTCGAGTCCCGTTTCGGCGTGTCGCTGACAATCGCCGTCGATGCCGGCCTCACCGGCATGATCTATCACGCCATCGAGCGCGGCGAGTTGGCGGCTTCCATTGCGGTTGCCGCGCCGCGAGCGGACCTGGTTCGCGTCGACAGCGTCGCGCCAACCTTCGACGATGTCGAGGATGAGGCGGACGACGAATCCGGCGAGGAGCTCGGTCCTGACGCGGAAAGCGGATCGGGCGATCGGGACGCCACCCGGGGCGACGGCACCGCTGAAGGCGGGCGCCGACGCAAGCGGCGTCGACGCCGACGCGGACGTGATCGGGAGTCGTCCGGGGAGGTCGCGCCGGACGGCCCGCAGCCTCCGGATGACGCGCTCGCAACCATGGCCAGGATCGAGGGCGACTTCCCGCTCATCGAGGATGACGCGCCGATCGGCGAAGCCATGCTCGTCTCCCTCGACGAGGCTCGTGCTTCGGGCGTCGGCGTCCCGGACGATCAGGACGCTGGTCCGCTTGAACCGGCCGGTGCCGGCTTGGACGAGACTGACGCTGAGGAGCAACCTCGCAGACGGCGGTCTCGCAGGGGTGCGAAGGCCGAAGACGAGGCGCTGAAGCGGGCTGCTCGATCCGCCGACCTTCAAGACACTGCTCCTGCCGCTGGCGAGGACGGCCCTGCCATCGCGGAAATCGCGACACCGCCCAAGCGTAGACGGAGCCGCACCAAGGTCGCGACGCCGCGGATCGACGCGGACGCGGACATGGTAAGCCTGGAGCCGCCCCTGGACGGCTTCGCGCAGGACCGTCAGGGTGAGACCGAGACGACGGCGCCCGATGGTGGCGAAGCAACCCCCTTACCGCAAAGCGGGCCAGCGGCCGTGTCGTTGTCACTGCTTCCAGCGCTCGAGGATGCGCCCGAGGCGCCTGAGACTGCGCCGCGCGAGCCAGATCCGGCGATGCCGAAGCGGTCCGGCTGGTGGCAGCGTGCCAAGGCGACCTTCGGCAGCTGAGGCGGCCTCCTCCCGGCCGCCCGCCTGATCGCCTCAGGGTGGCTGGGAACCAAAGGACGGCCTTGCTATGGCCGCAAGCAGGCCGCATTGAGCGACACCGGATCGCAGTGGAGCGCTGTAGCAGCGCTCGAGGGGACCATCATGCTCTTACGTCAACGAGTAATCGCTCGGATGTCGGCCCCGGCCGTGATCCTGGCTGTGGTTCTTTCCGGCTACATGGCGCCAGCACGCGCGGGCGAGTTCTCCAGCGCCCAGAAGGCCGAACTCGGCGAAGTCATCCGTGACTACCTCCTGAAGAACCCCGAGGTTCTGCAAGACGCCATGGCGGAGCTGGAAAAGCGGCAAAAGGCCGAGGAGGTCGCTGCGCGCGAGAAAGCCGTGGCGCAAAGGTCGGGTGACCTCTTCGACTCTTCGAACGGCGCCGTGATCGGCAACCCGCAGGGCAAGGTGACCCTCGTCGAGTTCTTCGACTACAATTGCGGGTACTGCAAGAAGTCTTTGGATGACGTCTCCCAGTTGCTGAAGACGGAACCGGAGTTGCGCGTCGTGCTCAAGGACTTTCCGGTGCTCGGAGCGGGATCCCTCGAAGCTGCACAGATCGCCGGCGGGGTGCGCCGCCAATTGAAGGGCGATGCTTTCTGGGCCTTCCACGCCAAGCTGCTGTCGATGCATGGCGCGGTCGGCAAGGCTCAGGCGTTGTCTGTCGCCAAGGACAGCGGCGTCGACATGGATACGCTGGCGAAAGATGCCGCCGGGGCCGACGTCAAGTCCGGAATCCAGCAGACCATGCAGTCGGCCGATGCCCTCAACTTGACCGGCACCCCCTCCTTCGTCGTCGGGCAAGAGGTCGTGGTCGGCGCGGTGGGCTACGATGCGCTCAAGGGCAAAATAGACAATGTCCTGAAATGCGGTAAGGCGGTGTGCTCGTGAGCTTGTCCTCGACGGGCTTGATCGGGGCGGCATACCGCCTCATCGTCGGGTGTCAAGCGTCCTGCCGAGTGAACCGAGGTGACGCCCCTGCGGCGCGTCGTACATCTCTTACGCGATAATCAGAACTGCTCATGCCTATGACCCGAAACGGCCTGCGGCCGCGCACCAGGCTTGCGAAGTCCGGTGTCACCGAAGCTGTGGCGCCCTCGATCGACGCCGGCTTGGTTCGCCAGTTGGCGGAGTTGATCAGTGGCAGCGATCTCGCCGAACTGGAGATCGAGAAGGGCGACCTCCGCATCAGGATGGTCCGCCAAGGCAGCGCTCAAGCGCCTGCCGCCGTCTCCCCGATCATCTTGGCCAGTGCGCCGGCACCGACCCACGTGGTCCCGAGCGCCATGGCGACGGGACCAGTGGAAGACCATCCCGGCGCGGTCAAGTCACCCATGGTCGGCACCGTCTATCGTCGCCCGACTCCGGAGGCCAAAGCTTTCGTGGATATCGGCGCGGTGGTCAAAGCGGGCGACAAGATCCTGCTCATCGAGGCGATGAAGACCTTCAACGAGATCGTAGCGCCCCGCGCTGGCACGATTCTGGCCATCCTGGTGGAGGATGGCCAGCCGGTCGAATACGGCGAACCGTTGCTCGTGATAGAATGACCCTCGGGTCGCCGGCCCGTGCCGGATCGAAAGGCGTTATGTTCGACAAGATATTGATCGCCAATCGAGGCGAGATCGCGTTGCGGGTTCTACGGGCCGCAAAGGAGCTTGGTGTCGCGACCGTCGCGGTTCATTCCACCGCGGACGCCGAAGCCATGCACGTCAAGCTCGCGGACGAAAGCGTCTGCATCGGGCCACCGCCTGCTCGGGCCAGCTACCTCAACATCCCGGCCCTACTCTCCGCCTGCGAGATCACGGGCGCCGATGCCATCCACCCCGGCTACGGCTTCCTCTCGGAGAACGCGCGCTTCGCCGAGATCCTGCACGATCACAACATCACGTTCATCGGCCCCAAGGCGGAGCATATCCGGCTGATGGGCGACAAGATTGCCGCCAAGCGAACGGCGCGCAGCCTCGGAATTCCTTGTGTTCCCGGCTCGGACGGGGGCATCACCGATGACGACGAGGCGACGCAAATCGCCGAAGACATCGGCTATCCGGTGTTGATCAAGGCGGCCGCGGGCGGTGGCGGGCGCGGCATGAAAGTGGCCCGCTCGGCGGCCGATCTGTCCGGGGCCTTGTCCATGGCGAGGACCGAGGCCAAAGCCGCCTTCGACGACGACGCGGTCTACCTCGAGAAATACCTTGAGAAGCCGCGACACATCGAGATCCAGGTTCTGGGCGATGGTCTTGGCAATGCCATCCACCTTGGGGAGCGGGACTGCTCGCTGCAGCGCCGCCACCAGAAGGTCTGGGAGGAAGGCCCGTCCCCATCGCTCAACGCCGAGCAACGCAACGACATTGGCGAGACCGTCGCCTCGGCCATGCGGAAACTGAGCTATCTCGGCGTCGGAACGGTGGAGTTCCTCTACGAAGACGGCAAATTCTACTTCATCGAGATGAACACCCGGCT
>CAXSEU010000268.1:0-5041 GCA_964236485.1 uncultured Lichenihabitans sp.
CCCTCCTCCCGCTGCCCCCGCTCTGGAAGACATAGAAACTGATGGATGGTCAGGGTGGAAGGCAAAAGCTCTCTTGCGAGGTTGGGGATAGGCATTCACGTGACGGCACCGACGATTCACTCTGGCTTTAGTGGTAATATTCAGCTTGAGATCTTCAACAACGGGCCTAACAAGATCGTGCTAGATGCCGGCATGCGAGTGTGTCAGCTCGTGTTTGAACAGACTTACGGAACGCCCGTCAAGGGCTACAAAGGATTATTCGCCGGGCAGAAACCGAGTATCTGATATCGGCGTGGGTTGATGTCGTAGGCTGGACCCTCCGTATCCATGACCGTCGCAGTGGATGGAGCAGACGACGCCGGAAGCCTTGGGGTTGTCGGTCATGGAGAATCGAACCGACGAACGTCGCACGATTGATGGAAACCGCAATTTTCGTCACGCCTCCACCCGCGCCGCGATGGCCCGCAGGCGGCGGTGAAGTTCGAGCGAGGCCTCGACGGCCCTGGGGTTGGTCGAGCGACCGTCCTCCGACACGAGGTCGCCGCCGCGATAGACCGCCTTGAGGTTGCGCTGCCCGCAGGCCAGCACATAGGTCCCCACCGGGTCCCAGACCGGGCCGGTGTCGGGATCGCGCGGGTCGACGACGAGGAAATCCGCATATTTGCCGACTTCGAGACTTCCCACCCGGTCGGCGATTCCCAGCACCTCGGCCGAGCCGAGCGTGTGCAGGCGCAGCATCTCATGAACCTTCATGGCGGCCGGATCCTGCCGGTGCGCGCGCTGCATGTAGATGCCCATGCGCATGTTCTGCCAGGGATCGGAGATGTCCGTGCAGGACTGGTCGTCGATGCCGACGCCGACCCTCATGCCGGCGTCGACGCAGGCCCGGATGTCGGCGAACCCCGAGGCCAGCCGCCCGTTCGAGCTCGGCTGCCACACCATGCCGCAGCCGCAGCGTCCGGCTTCCGCGATCATCTCGGGCGTCGCCTGCACGAAATGGCCGCAGATGAGATCTGGCCCCAGCGCGCCCGCGTCGCGGTACCAGGCCCATTTCGAGCGCTGCAGTTCCACCTCCTGCGCGGTTTCGAGGAGATGCGGCTGGTTGATCACGCCGAAGCGGCGCATCACCGCCACCTCCAGGGCGGCGGTGTCGGGCCGCGTCGCCCATTGCACGGCGCCGCTGATGGCCGAGCCCAGATAGAGCCCCGTGTCGCGGAACCCTTCGGCAAAGCGCATCGTGGCGGCGAAGCGGCTGTGCACATCCTCGTCGCTGCCCACGGATTCGTCCAGCATCGCGCTGTTGACGAACCTCAGGCCGGCATCGACCTTCGCGCGGACCTGCGCCTCGGCGTATGCGGCCGGCTTCAGGGGACCGGCGACGACGCGCTGGCCCCGCGCATCGAGCGTCAGAGGCAGCCGGGTGTCGGTGAAATCATAGGCGGTCGTGATGCCGTTGCCGACGAAGTCGAGGGCACCGTGCAACGTGCACCAATAGATATCCTCGGCATCGGCATGACGCGTGTAGGCCGTCATGGCCTCGATCCAGCCGTAGAGCGATCGATCCATGCCGAGCCCGCGCGACCCGCTGGTGAAGAGATGGCTGTGGGCGGAGATGAAGCCCGGTGTCACGAAGGCCCCGCGCGCGTCGACGATCCGGTCGGCCGCGACGCCGCGCGGCGCCTCGCCGGCTGCGATGGCGGAGATCGTCCCGTCCCGCGCGACCGCGAGCCAGCCCCGAAAGGCGGTCTCCCGCCCGTCGTCCAGCGTCATCAGCAGCGCGTCGTGGACCAGAAGCTTGGCGTCGCCCATGCCGTGTCTCCCTTCATCCTGCCTCGAGCTCCAGCCCTCAGCCCCATGTCCGCTCCAGCAGCGAGAGCCAGTTTCCATGCGCGATCTTGCGGATCAGGACCTCGGAATAGCCGGCTCGGCGGAGGGCGTCCATGAGGCGCGGCAAGCCGGCGACGCTGCCGACTTCGGCCGGGATGATGGCGCCGTCGAAATCCGACCCGAAGCCGACGCCGTCCTCGCCGAGCTTGTCCAGCAATGCGTCGAGGTGGCGCACCATGAGGCCGATGTCGGTGTCGGCCCGCATGGCGCCGTCGGGCCGCAGGAAGCAGGTGGCGAAGTTGAGCCCCACGAGGCCGCGGCTGTCCCGGATGGCATCGAGCTGCCGGGCCGTGAGGTTGCGGGCCGATGGGGTCAGGGCATGGACGTTGGAATGGGTAGCGACGAGCGGCGCCTCGCTCAGCTCCGCCACCTCCCAGAACCCTGCCTCGTTGAGATGCGAGAGGTCGATCAGGATCTTTCGCGCGTTGCAGGCCCGGACGAGGGCCCGGCCGGCCTCCGTCAGCCCCGGTCCGGTGTCGGGCGTGCCGGGAAAGCGGAAGGGCACGCCGTGGGCGAAGATGTTGGGCCGGCTCCACACGATGCCGAGCGAGCGCAACCCGGCGGCATGGAGGACGTCCAGCATCATGAAATCCGCGTCGATCGGCTCGGCGCCCTCGAGGTGGAGCACCCCCGCCATGCGGCCGGACGCCATGGCGGACCGGATCTCCGCCACCGTGCGGCAGACCGCGAAACCCTCCTCGAAGGCGCGCCCCAGCCGGTGGAAGATCGCGGCCATGCGGATGGCGGAGGCCTGCGCGGCCTCGAAGGCGAGGAGTTCGGGCAGCGGCATGTCGTAGCGCGGCCCGCGCATGGTCCGCGCCATGTCCGGCATGGTGCGCGGCGGCGGAAATATCGCGAAAAGCCCGCCCGCGAACCCACCCTCCCGGGCGCGCGGCAGATCGAGGTGGCCCCGGCCGTCGCCCTGCCCGAACAGGTCCTCGGCGGTCCTCGATTTCTCCAGCGCCAGCCGCAGCAGCGTGTCGTTGTGGCCGTCGAAGACAGGGATCAATGTCATGATCGCTCGACCGCTGAGGTGGACCGGGTTTCAGGTCGGCCGGGTTTGCTGCCACGCCCTCTCCGTCCCGCCCAGCACCGCCCGACATGCCCGCCTGCGCTGGCGCCGATGGGCGCGATGCGAATGCACGCGCCGTGCCATCAGCGCGCCCTCGGGTGCCGGGGAACGGTTCCTTAACATCGATCCCGGATGATCGCTCGCGGTTTGAGAAAGCATCGAGCGATCATCCGGAGGTTAGACGATGAAGCCAGGCAAACGCTGTGCGGGCTGCGGAGACGACGCCAAACTCGATTTCGATTTCACCATGGCGTTCCAGCCGATCGTCGACTTCGACAGCCGATCTGTCTGGGGCTACGAGGCCCTGGTGCGCGGCATCGACGGCGAGGGGGCCGGCGCCGTCCTCTCCCGCGTGAACGACCAGAACCGCTACCGCTTCGATCAGGCCTGCCGGGTCAAGGCGATCGAACTCGCCGGAGGACTGTTCGCCGGCAGGCCGTACATGCTGTCGATCAATTTCATGCCCAACGCCGTCTACGAGCCTGCCGCCTGTATCCGGCTCTCGCTCCAGGCCGCCGACCGGACCGGCGTGGCCCGGGCCCAACTGATGTTCGAGTTCACCGAAAACGAGCGCATGGACGTTCCGGCCGTCAGGCACATCGTCACCACGGCGCTCGATGATTTCGGCGCGGGTTATGCCGGATTGAACCTCCTGGCGGAATTCCAGCCCAGCCTCATCAAGATCGACATGGTGCTCGTCCGGAACATCGATGTCGATCCCGTCCGACAAACCATCGTGTCGGGGATCGTCGCCATGGCGCGGACGCTCGGCGTCTCGGTGCTGGCGGAGGGCATCGAGACCGCGGAGGAGGCCGACCGTCTGCACCAAACCGGCATATCGCTGATGCAGGGCTATTACTTCGCCAGGCCGCAGATCCAGGCCCTGCCCACGCCCTGCCCGGCGTTTCTCGCGCCGGTGCAGACCTCCCGGGCCGCCTGAAGGGCTTCGGCTGCACGCCTGACCGCGCTCGATGTCGCATTGACAAGCCTCGGCAAAGGGCGGGACACTCGGCCCGACGATGCGACGGCACGACCTCGGGAGGAAGCGGATGAGGCAGGGCTTTGCGGCGGCCGTGGTCGCCTTGCTGGCTGGGGTCGCCACGGCGGCCGCTCAAGATGTGCCGGCGGGTGATGCGGCCGCGGGCGAGAAGACCGCCAGGGTCTGCAAGACCTGCCACCAATTTGGCGAGGGTGCCAAGAACGCCATAGGGCCGGTGCTCAACGGCGTCGTCGGCCGCAAGGCCGGAACGGTCGAAGGGTATAATTATTCCGAAGCCAACAAGAACTCCGGACTGACTTGGGATGAGGCGACGCTGAAAACCTACCTCAAGAATCCCAAGGCCACGGTGCCGGGCACCAAGATGATCTTCGCGGGATTCCAGAAGGAGTCCGACCTCAACAACGTCGTGGCCTTCCTCAAGACCCTGGGGCCTGACGGAAAGAGGCAGTAGCTCCCGCCGGCCGACATGCCGATCCATCCGGTACGCGGCGGCGCGTCCCGCCCCTGGCCGGAACGCATGCATGTCCGCATAGCGGCTCCGCTTCAGGCGTGTGGCCCTGGGGCCGGAACCCGGATAAGACCTCCGTTTCAAAGGTCGTCGGCCGGTCGACGCTTCGGCGACCGCCCGGCCTTGGCTCGGAGGCAATGATGACGACATACGACGCCTTCTTCCGGGCCCAGCTCGACGGGTTGCGCAAGGAGGGGCGCTACCGCGTCTTCGCCGATCTCGAACGCCTGGCGGGACGCTTCCCCCGCGCCGCCTACCGCAAGGATCGCGCCCGGAGCGAGGTCACCATCTGGTGCTCGAACGACTACCTCGGCATGGGTCAGCATCCGACCGTCCTCGAGGCCATGCACGAGGCGCTCGACCGCTGCGGCGCGGGCGCCGGCGGCACCCGCAACATCTCGGGCACCAGCCACTATCACGTCCTGCTCGAGGACGAACTGGCCGACCTTCACGGCAAGGAGGCGGCTCTGCTGTTCAACTCCGGCTATATGTCGAACTGGGCGGCGCTGAGCACGCTCGCGTCGCGCCTGCCGAACTGCGCGGTGCTCTCCGACGCCTCCAACCATGCCTCCAT
>CAXSEU010000268.1:5051-5423 GCA_964236485.1 uncultured Lichenihabitans sp.
GGCATCAGGCATAGCGGCGCCGAAAAACACATCTTCGCGCACAACGACCCCCGCGACCTCGACCGCCGTCTGTCCCGGCTCGATCCCGCCCGGCCCAAGCTCGTGGCCTTCGAGTCGGTCTATTCGATGGACGGCGACATATCGCCGATCGGCGAGATCCTCGACGTGGCCGAGCGGCATGGCGCCATGACCTATCTCGACGAGGTCCATGCCGTGGGCCTCTACGGCCCGCGGGGCGGGGGAATCGCCGAGCTTCGAGGCCTCGGCCACCGCCTCACCGTCGTCGAGGGCACGTTGGGCAAGGCCTTCGGCACGGTCGGCGGCTATATCGCGGCCTCGTCCGCCCTCTGCGATTTCGTCCGCAGCTTCGCG
>CAXSEU010000269.1:0-5412 GCA_964236485.1 uncultured Lichenihabitans sp.
TCCCTGCCGTGACGTGTCGATATAGGCGCGCCCGAGGACACGCGTCGCTGCGATTGAGCTTCACCCTACGCGTAAACGATGTCGGTCTCCGGCGCGACGGATTGAAGCTGATGCCCGCAAATTTGTGTCGCGCTCATTCAGGCCGAGGTAGCTTATGCGTTGAAACAGGCCATTCGGCTTCTTTCCGGCCGTCGAGGCGGCCGAACAATCGAGGGAGAGCGTTCATGACGAAATTCAAGCTTGCCGCCCTGGCATCGGCCCTGGTCCTGTCCTGTGCCGTTACGGCGCCGGCCGGCGCCAAGACGCACAAGATGATGATGCATCACCGCATGATGCACCACCACATGATGATGAAGATGCGGCCGCATCACATGATGCGCCACCACATGATGATGCATCACAAAATGATGCACCACAAAATGATGTGATTTTTTAACCGAACCGGTCTCGATCCTTGCATCGGCTCGCCGGGCGAGGACCGGGCCCGATTCGCCGCCTGTGAAGCCCGGGCAGCCGGACCCGGGGGCCGCGTGAGCCTCACCCGGAAGCGGCGCCCCGGACCGGCTGGCCTTTTGTCCGTTCCGCAAAGCAGTAAAGCTTGCTAGCAAGGAGAGATACGCGAGGAGCATCCGCATGATGGAATACGACACGGTCATTCGCGGCGGCACGGTCGTGACGGCGGCGGATACGGTGCGGGCCGATGTCGGCATCCGGGCGGGCAAGATCGTCGCCGTGGCCAAGGCGCTGAGCGGCGCCGCGCGCACCATCGAGGCCGGCGGCCTTCTCGTGATGCCGGGCGGCATCGACAGCCACGTGCATCTGGCGCAGCCCGCCTTCGGCGGTCCCAAGATGGCGGATGGCTTTGAGACCGGCACGCGCTCGGCGATCGCGGGCGGCAACACCACCGTCATTCCCTTCGCGGTGCAATCGCGTGGCGCGGGTCTGCGCGCCTCCGTCAACGACTACCACAAGGAAGCCGACGGAAAATCCCTCTGCGACTACGGGTTCCACCTGATCATTTCCGATCCGACCCCCTCGGTGATCGCACAGGAACTGCCGGCCCTGGTGCAGGACGGCTATACGTCGTTCAAGGTCTTCATGACCTATGACGACTTCGTTCTGAACGACCGCCAACTGCTCGAGGTCTTCGACTGCGCCCGCTCCTGCGAGGCGCTCGTGATGGTCCATTGCGAAGGCTACGACAATATCAAGTTCCTGACCGAGCGCCTCGAGCGGGCCGGCAAGACGGCGCCCTACTATCACGCCGTGTCGCGGCCCGAGGCGGTCGAGCGCGAGGCGACCCACCGGGCGATCTCGCACGCCGAACTCACCGATGTGCCGATCATGGTGGTGCATGTTTCGGGCCGCGAGCCGATGGAGCAGATCCGCTGGGCCCAGCAGAAAGGCCTCAAGATCTACGGCGAGACCTGCCCGCAATATATCGCCCTGACGGCCGACGACCTGCGCGGCCTCAACATGGACGAGAGCGGCGGCAAATATGTCTGTTCGCCGCCGCCGCGCGATCGGGACAGCTGGGACGCCATCTGGAGCGGCATCGAGACCGGGGTGTTCCAGACCTTCTCGTCCGACCATTGCCCCTTCTTCTACGAGGGCGGCGAGGGCAAGCTCAACCCCAAGGCGAGGACATCGTTCCGCTGGGTGCCGAACGGCATCCCGGGCGTCGAGACGCGCCTGCCGATCCTCTATTCCAAGGGCGTCGTCGAGGGCCGCATCACGGTCAATCAATTCGTCGCCCTGACCTCGACCAATCACGCCAAGATCTACGGGCTCTACCCGGAGAAGGGATCGATCGGCGTCGGCTTCGATGCCGACGTCGTGCTGTGGGACCCGAAGCGTCGCGAGACGATCAGCCAGACGCTGCTGCACCACGGCTCCGATTACACGCCCTACGAAGGCCTCGCGGTCACGGGTTGGCCGGTGATGACCATGCTGCGCGGCACCGTGGTCGCCGAAGAGGGCCGGGTCCTCGGCGAGCCGGGCGACGGCAAATTCCTGCGGCGAGGCATCTCGCCCTATGCCAGGCCGCGCCCGGCGAGCGACCCCAGGCCGAACTGAACATTCCGGGCCTCAGCCCCAGAGCTCCGGGACCGGGGGATGGACGACGGAGCCTTGGTAGCGCAGCCCGAAGTCACGGTCGCGCGCCAGCAGCAAGGGGCCGTCGAGGTCGACGAAACGGGCTCTCGGCGTCAGCAACATGGCCGGAGCCATCGAGAGCGAGGTCGAGACCATGCAGCCGACCATCAGGCTGAAGCCCAGTGCCTCGGCGGCGTCGGCCAGGGCCAGCGCCTCGGTCAAGCCGCCGGTCTTGTCGAGCTTGATGTTGATGGCGTCATAGCGATCCCGCAGGGCCGTCAGCCCGTCCCGGTCATGCACGCTCTCGTCGGCGCAGACCGGCACCGGCCGCGCCATCCGGGCCAGGACGTCGTCACCCCCCGCCGGGAGTGGCTGCTCGATGAGGCTGACCCCGGCCGCCAGGCAGGCCTCGAACAGCGCGGGGAGCTTTTCGCCGGCCCAGCCCTCGTTGGCATCGACGATCAGTTCCGCGTCGGGCGCGGCATCACGCACGGCCTCGAGGCAGGCGACGTCGTTCGGGCCGCCGAGCTTGATCTTCAGCAAGGGGCGCCAAGCCACCTTGCCGGCCTGCGCCGCCATCGCGTCCGGCGGGCCGAGCGACACCGTGTAGGCCGTCGTCGCGGGCGCCACCCGATGGACGCCGGCGAGATCGCGTGCCGGCACGCCGAGGCGCTTGGCCTCGAGGTCCCAGAGCGCGCAATCGAGGGCGTTGCGCGCCGCGCCAGGTGGCAACAGCGTCGCCAGCAGGGCGCGATCGGCGCCCCGCTCGATCTCGGCGCGAACGCTCTCGATCGCGGCCATGACGCCGTCCGGCGTCTCACCGTAGCGGCCGTAGGGTACGGCCTCGCCGCGTCCGCGCGACTTTGCCTGATGGATCGTGGCCATGACGACGACGCTCTCGGTCTTGGCGCCGCGGGCGATGACGAAACGCTCCGCCAGGGGGAAACGCTCGATGACGACCTCGAGCTTGCGCATCAGGACATCGCCCGCCGGAGTGAAGGACCCATGGATCATAACCTCCAAAACGTCAGGTAGGCGGGTTTTCGGCCCTCGCGCAGCGCCTTGGCCTCGTAGCGGGTGGAGCTCCAGGGTTGCCAAGGCGCTCGCCAGGCCCGGGCGTCCTCCGCCAGCCAGAGGAAGTGCGGATTCCTGAAGACCCGCGCCAACGTCCAGGCGGCGTAATCGTCGATGTCGGTGGCGAAACGCAATTCGCCTCCCGGAACCAGAACCCGCGCGAGGCGCTCGAGGTTCTCCCCCGACAGGAAGCGCCGCTTGCGCTGGCGCCGCTTGGGCCAGGGATCGGGGTAGAGGAGATCGACGCCGTCGACCGAGGCGTCGGGCAGGCGGTCGAGCAACAGGGCCGCATCGTCGAGGAACAGCCGGACGTTGCGGAGCTCTCGCGCTTCGACCTCGTCGACCATCTTGGCGATGCCGTTGCGGAACGGCTCGCAGCCGATGAAGCCGGTTTCGGGCAGGCGCTCGGCTTCCGCCGCCAGGTGCTCCCCGGATCCGAATCCGACTTCGAGCCGCAGCTTCTCCTTCGGCCTGTCGAACAGCGCTCCGACCCCGGCCCAGCGGGCGAGATCGATCTCAAGGGCCGGAAGCGCCCGGTCGAGCCGCGCCCGTTGGTCGTGCCGCAGGGGACGTCCGCAACGGCGTCCATGCAGATTGCCGGGCCGGCGTGAGGCTTCCTCCAGCCTTGGCCGGGTCTCAGCCGAAGTGGGATTGCAACTGGTCGGCAAGGTTCGTGGATTCCCAGGAGAACCCGCCGTCGCTTTCGGTCTTGCGACCGAAATGCCCATAGGCCGATGTCCGCGCGTAGATCGGCTTGTTGAGGCCCAGGTGCTCGCGGATGCCGCGCGGCGACAGGCGCATCACTTCCATCAAGACCGTCTCGAGCCGGCTGGGGTCGACGCGGCCGGTGTCATGGAGATCCGCATAGATCGAGAGCGGTTCCGCGACGCCGATCGCATAGGAGAGCTGAAGGGTGCAGCGATCCGCCAGACCGGCGCTGACGACGTTTTTCGCGAGGTAGCGCGCCGCATAGGCGGCCGACCGGTCGACCTTGGTGGGATCCTTGCACGAGAACGCGCCCCCGCCATGCGGCGCGGCGCCGCCATAGGTGTCGACGATGATCTTGCGGCCCGTCAGGCCGCAGTCCCCGTCCGGGCCGCCGATGAAGAACTTGCCGGTCGGATTGACGTGCCAGACCGTGTCCTTGTCGATCCATCCGCCCGGCAGCGCCTCCGCAACATAGGGTTCGATCAGCGCGCGCATATCCTCGGAACTGAGGCTTTCGTCGACATGCTGGTGAGAGACGACGATCTGGGTGGCGCGCACGGGCTTGCCGTTTTCGTACTTGACGGTGACCTGGCTCTTGGCGTCCGGGCCGAGGCGCTTTTCCTCGCCCGATTGGCGGGCGTCCGACAGCATCTGAAGGATGCGATGGGCGTAGAAGATCGGCGCGGGCATCAATTCGGGTGTTTCGCGGCACGCATAGCCGAACATGATGCCCTGGTCGCCCGCGCCCTCGTCCTTGTTGTCGAGCGCGTCCACGCCTTGCGCGATATCGGCCGACTGGTCGTGCAACAGCACCTCGACCTTGGCCTTTTCCCAGTGGAAGCCCTCCTGAGCGTAGCCGATGTCCCTGATGGCGCGTCGCGCGGTGCCCTCGATCACCGCGACGTCGATGGCGGGGCCTCGCACCTCGCCGGCGATCACCACCCGATTGGTCGTCGCCAGCGTCTCGCAGGCCACGCGGATCTGGTAGGGGTCGATGCCTGCGGCGTTGCCTTCGCGGAAGAAGAGGTCGACGATCTCGTCGGAAATTCGGTCGCAGACCTTGTCCGGATGACCCTCGGAAACGGATTCGCTGGTGAAGAGATAATGGGGGCGGATCACGCTTCGGCTCCTCGACACGGGTTGAACGACGCCGACATGCGTTCAACCGAGCCGGTTGGGCTGCCGCAGGCGATGCGGCGGACGTTCTGACAGTACGCGTTCTTCAGGTCAAGCGGATTCGGCGGATTCGTTCGTTAAAGAGAACGACCGGCAAAGCCGCCGCCATCACGTATCCTCGGGGCTCGCCGGAGTCGGCGCGTCGTTCCCAGCCAAGGCATTGACGAGATCGATGATCTTTCTTCGGACCCTAGGCTCCTTGATGCGGACGAAGGCCTTGTTGAGCATCAGGCCTTCGGAGGTGGAAAGGAAGTCCATGACGAAACCTTTGCCGTCTTCGGCAAAGCCTTCTTGCGGCTCCAAGCCCTCCACCGCCGGCATCTCGTCTAAGAAGAATGCCGGCGGAATCGCAAGGATTTC
>CAXSEU010000270.1:0-2291 GCA_964236485.1 uncultured Lichenihabitans sp.
CAGCTCATGCAGACCGAGGCCGACCTGACCGGTCGTCCGATCCTGCGGGGCCCGACCGCCGAACTCTCCGCCCTCGGCGTCATCCAGCTTGCCGGCCTTCATGCCGGGCTCTGGACCGAGGCGCAGCTCGTGGAGCGCCGGCCGCGGCGCGACCTCTTCGAGCCCCGCCTATCCGACCACGAGCGCCGCGCCGCGCGCCATCGCTGGCGTCGGGCCATCGAGCGATCGCGCCTGCGAGACCCTGGACCGACGCGGGATGCCGCAGCAGCCTGAACGCGGCGTAGACCGTGAGGCGAACCAAGGGGGGAACAGGATGACGGTGCAGACGAAGGAACCCGCCGGGGCCGTGCCCCGGTTCAGGGTCGACCTGACCTCCGGCGTCTGGGGCCCGTTGATCGGGCTGATCGCCCTCTACGTCTTCTTCGCCTTCAAGGCGCAGCATTTCTTCACCCTGCAGAACGCCATCATCATCTTCGACCAGGTGACGGTCTACGGCATCCTGGCGATCGGCATGACGCTGGTCATCATCACCGGCGGCATCGACCTGTCGGTCGGCTCGGTGCTCGCCTTCTCGGCAATGACCACGGGCTGGCTGTTTTCCGTCGTGGGGATGGCCTTCCTCCCGGCCTTGTTCTGCGGCATCGCGATCGGCGGCGTTGCGGGACTGACATCGGGGATGCTCGTCACCTACGCTAGGCTACCGCCCTTCATCGCGACCCTCGCAACGATGACCATCACGCGCGGCCTCGCCAACAAGTACACGGACGGCAACGTCGTATCGGGGTGGCCCGACGCGCTGAACACCCTGAACACCTACCGGCACTTCGGCGTCATCACCGCCACGACGGCTTTTTTCCTGCTGCTGGTCGCGGCCACCTGGTGCTTCCTCAAATATCGCCCGGCCGGGCGCAATCTCTACGCGATCGGCGGCAATCCGGAGGTCGCCCGCCTCGCCGGCATCCCGGTTCGACGCTACCTCGTCAGCGTCTATGTCGTCGCCGGCGCGCTGTCGGCCATCGCCGGGATGGCCAACGCCGCCCGGCTGCAGACCTCGCAGCCCTATGACGGCCTCGGCTACGAACTGACCGCGATCGCTGCGGTGGTCATCGGCGGAGCCAGTTTGTCGGGCGGCGTCGGCAGCATCGGGGGCACCCTGATCGGGGTGCTGATCATCGGCGTGCTCAACAGCGGCCTCAGCCAAGTCGGCGCCCAGACCTACGACAAGGACGTGATCATCGGCGTGATGATCGCCGCGGCGGTCGCCTTCGACACCCTTATCCGGCGCCGCCGGTAACGAGATCGGACGGGAGCGAGCTCCCGCCCGGTGACCAGAGAAACCACGCGACATCAATCCGAGGAAACAACCCCATGCGTAGACGCACACTTCTTCTCAGCGCGACCCTGGCCCTGGCAGTCTCGCCGATGGCGCTGGACCGGGCTTCGGCGGCGGAGCCCGTCAAGATCGGTCTCGCGGTCGCCAATCTCCAGGCGGATTTCTTCAACCAGATCAAGCAATCGGTCGAGAAGAACGCCAAGGACATGGGCGCCACCGTGATCACGGTGGACGCCAAGGGCGACGGTGCCACCCAGGTCAGCCAGATCCAGGACCTCGTGAACCAGAAGATCCAGGCGCTCATCTACATCCCGGCCGGCGCCGCCGCGGCGGCCGTCCCGGTGAAGACCGCCAAGGCCGCTGGGATCCCGGTCATAGCGGTCGACCGCAACCCCGCCGACGCCCCCGGCGACACCTTCATCGCCACCAACTCGGTCGTGGCCGCCAAGGCCCTGGGCGACTACGCCTGCAAGCAGACGGGGGGCAAGGGCGAACTCGCCGTCATCCAGGGGCAGATCGGCACCACGCCCGAGCAGGATCGCGACAAGGGCTTCAAGGAGGCCATGACGAGCTGCCCCGGCATCAAGGAGGTGGGCCGCGAGGCATCCAAGATGTGGATGAAGGACGAGGGCTTCAACATCGCGCAGAACATGCTGCAACGCGATCCCAACATCTCCATCTTCTTCGGCCGGGCCGATGCCCTGGCCCTCGGCGCCGCGCAGGCCGCGAAGGCGGCTGGCCTCGACCACAAGGTCTACGTGTTCGGTTTCGACGGGGACCTCGCCGGATTGAAGGCTGTCAAGGACGGGACCCTCGACGCGACCATGACGCAGCGCACGCAGTTCATGGGCAAGCTCGCCCTTCAGTCGGCGTTGGACCTCGTTGCGGGCAAGAAGGTTCCGGCCGAGCAACTTCAGGACGCCGCCTTAACCACCAAGGACAACGTCGACGGCTACAT
>CAXSEU010000270.1:2301-5381 GCA_964236485.1 uncultured Lichenihabitans sp.
CCCCTTGATCGGCTCGGCGACGCGCGGGGCCGATGGTTCCCCGCGCGTCGTCGCTGGCCGAGGATCTCCGCCGCGGGAGCCGCGCCAAGCAAGCCGGGAGAGCGTCGTGCCTGATGGGGACAAGCCTATTCCGACCCAGGGACTGTCGATCCGCCGGATCAGCAAGCGCTACGGCCCGATCACGGTGCTGCGGGACGTCGACCTCGACGTGAAGCCGGGCGAAGTCGTGGCGTTGCTCGGCGAGAACGGGGCGGGCAAGTCCACGGTGTCTTCGGTGATCGCCGGCCTCGTACCCCCCACGGGGGGCAACATGTTCTGGAACGGGCAGCCCTACGCGCCCACCAGCCCGGCCGACGCGCTGCGCCAGGGCATCGGCCTCATTCACCAGGAAATGCGGCTCCTGCCGGATCTGTCGATCGCCGAGAACGTCTTCGTTGGCCGGCTGCCCACCAAGAACGGCCGGGTCGACCGGGCCGGAATGGCGCATCGCGCGGCCGAGAACCTGCACAGCCTCGGGCTCGACGTCTCTCCCGCGACGCTCGTGCGCGATCTCCGGGTCGCGGCCCAGCAGCAGGTCGAGATCGCCAAAGCCCTCACGCTGAACGCCCGCTTCCTGATCTTCGACGAGCCCACGGCGGCACTCGGCGGCGAGGAGACCGACCACCTGTTCACGCAGATCGAACGGCTGAAGCGGGCCGGGTTGGGCTTCGTCTACATCAGCCATCGCCTTGACGAGATCGCGCGTATCGCCGATCGCGTGGTGGTACTGCGCGACGGCCAGGTGGTCGGTAGCTACGCCACGGCCCAGGTTCCGGTGAAGACGCTGGTCGAGGCGATGGTGGGGCGGACCCTCGACCGCATGTTTCCGGCGATCGAGCCAACCGACGGCGAGGAAGTCCTGCGCGTCGAGGGGCTGACGTCCCGCGAGAAGACCTTCAGCGACGTCTCCTTTTCGGTCAGGGCCGGCGAGGTGTTCGGCGTGGCCGGCATCGTCGGCGCCGGCCGGACGGAGCTCATGCGGGCCATCGCAGGGGCGGATCCCATCTCGTCGGGCACGATCACCGTCGAGGGTCGCGCCCTCGTGCCCAAGAGTCCGGCCGACAGCCTCGCCGCGGGAATCGTCCTCGTGCCGGAAGACCGCAAGGCGCAGGGTCTGGTGCTCGAACACACGATCGGTGACAACATAGCGCTCGGCAACTACGGGAGGATCGCGCCGAGCGGCTTCGTCACGCCGGTGGCGGTGCGGCGCTTCGCTGACGAGAACATCCGCCGCTTCGGCATCAAGGGTCGCGCCGGGCAGCCGGTCAATCACCTGTCCGGCGGGAACCAGCAGAAGGTCGTGCTGGCCAAGAACATCGCCCGGCAACCGAGGATCGTCATCCTGGACGAACCGACCCGCGGCATCGACGTCGGCGCGCGGGCGCAGATCTACGACGTGATCGCGGCACTCGCCCGGCGGGGACTTGCCGTGATCGTGGTCAGCTCCGACCTCGACGAGGTGCTGGGCCTGTCGCACCGCGTCATGGTGCTGAGCCGGGGCACGAATCGGGGCATCCTCGACCACACCGAGGCGAATCGTATCTCCGTCATGGAACGGGCGACGCACTGAACGGGACAGGGGACGCAAAGCCATGGAACTCTTCAGTCTGGCGGGACAGGTGGCCTTCGTCACCGGGGCGGGCAGCGGCATCGGCCAGCGGCTCGCCATCGGGCTCGCCGAGGCCGGCGCCGACGTGGCCTGTTTCGATCTGCCGGGTTCGGCTGGCGCTGGCGCCACGCGCGAGGCGATCACCGCACGAGGCCGACGCGCGGTCGTGATCGAGGGCGACGTGACCCGCGGGGGCGAGCTCGAGGCGGCCGTCGCTGCCGCCGAGGCGGCACTCGGGCCGCTTGCGCTCGCCGTCAACTGCGCCGGCATCGCCAACGCCGCGCCGTCCGAAGCCATGCCGCTCGCCCAGTGGCAGCGCATGCTCGACGTCAACCTGACCGGCGTGTTCCTGTGCTGCCAGGCCGAGGCGAAGGTGATGCTGCCGCGGCGGCGCGGCGCCATCGTGAACATCGCCTCGATGTCGGGGTCGATCGTCAACCGGGGCATCCTCCAGGCACACTACAACACCGCCAAGGCCGGCGTGGTCCATCTCAGCAAATCGCTGGCGATGGAATGGGTGCAGCACGGGCTGCGCGTCAACGCCGTTAGTCCAGGCTACACCTCGACCCCCATGAACCTGCGCCCCGAGGTCGCCGAGCAGGTCAAGCGCTTCGAGAGCGAGACCCCGATGGGCCGCATGGCGAGCGTCGACGAGATGGTGGGCCCGGTCGTGTTCCTGCTCAGCCGCGCGGCCTCGTTCGTCACGGGTGTCGACCTCCTGGTCGACGGCGGCTTCGAGTGCTGGTGAGGCCCGCGATCCTCGGGGGGACCCGGCCCGCCGCGCGCGCCCGGGCGTCATCGTCGCTTGAGGCGGAGCCCCGATGCTCTAAAGCTCCTGGGGCCTTCCGGATCCGGCGAAGTGCCACGCAGCGAGCGAGCAGAACCACGATGTCCAGGGCCGACGACCTGCGCCTGATCACCCGCATCGCCCAGATGTACTACGTCGAGGCCAGGAAGCAGTCCGACATTTCGGAGGCGCTCCACATTCCGCAGGCGCGTATCTCGCGCCTCCTCAAGCGGGCCGTCGACGAGAACATCGTGCGCATTTCCATCGCGCCGCCCGCGGGCGTGTTCGCCGATCTCGAGGCCGACCTGCGCGTCCGCTATGGGCTGGAGCAGGTCATCATCGCCGAAAGCGTGAGCGAAAAGGAAGAGTCGGTGATCGCCGCCATCGGCGACGCCGCGGCCCATTTCGTCGAGACCACGGTCGCGGACGACGAGGTGATCGGCATGTCGTCCTGGAGTTCCTCGCTGTTGCGCATGGTCGATTCCATCACGCCGATCAAGCGGGTGCGGGCCTCGGTGGTCGTGCAGATCCTGGGGGGCATCGGCAGTCCCGCCGTGCAGTCCCATGCGCAGCACCTGGTGATGCGCATGGCGCAGTTGACCGGCGCGACGGCCCAGTTCCTGCCCGCGCCCGGCGTCGCGGGAT
>CAXSEU010000271.1:0-5373 GCA_964236485.1 uncultured Lichenihabitans sp.
CGGGGGCGAGGGTCAGCAGAGCCAGTGCCGCGCAGGGTACGAAACGTCCGAAACTCAACGACTTGACGTTACGCGTCACCATGGACCAGTCCTCGTTCCAACGCTGGCGGCGGTCGCCGGGAACGGCCTTGCGGGCCATTCACGTGGCCCAGAGGGCACACGGTCTGGGACCGTAGGGGATCGCAGTTACAGCGCCGTTAACACGGTGTTTCCGCGAAACTTCGGGTTTTCAGCGTCGCGCGCCCAAGGGTTTATTGTGCACTGCAGCACAATTCTTGACGTCGTGCCGCAGCACGATTATTCCTTGCGACAGGCGAGACCAAATTGCGCGGCGACGCGCCGCCTCAGAGGAAAGATCATGTTTCAGAGTGTCGAAAACCTTCAGCAGATCAGCCGGTCGCAGCTCGAGGCCGCGGCCCAGGCTGCGGCAGCCTTCTCGCGCGGTCTGCAGCAGATTGCGGCGGAGGCTTCCGAGCTGTCGAAGAAGTCCTTCGAAGAAGGTTCGGCTGTCTTCGGCCAACTTGTCACCTCGAAGTCGTTCGATGGTGCGCTGCAGGTTCAGTCCGATTTCGCCAAGTCTTCCTATGACGGCATGGTGGCCGGCGCGACCCGCATGGGAGAACTGATGGCCTCTCTGGCCAAGGATACCTACCGGCCCTTCGAACAGGTGCAAGCCCCTAAGTAACGATCTCGGATCAGCCACCGCGCTCGCAGGCGGTTCATCGAAGGGCTCGACGCCGGTCGGGCCCTTTTCCTATTGCCGGGGCGTCGGCGTTGGCGGGAGAGTTCGAGGGCCGAACGGGCGAGCCTTGGTGACGCCATGATCCCTACGAACTATCGTGCGGTGAGGAGTCGCCATCCCCTGGCGAAGCCGTGGATGCAGCCGTACATTGGGGCACGGGCGGCGCCGAGGATCAGCGCCCTTGCCAACGAGGATGATGTCGCCGTGACCGTACAGCCGATCGATCCTGCCTTGGTCAGGCGTCTGAGCGAAAGGATCACCGGGGCCAACGGTCCCCGGGAGCCAAGGAAGAATGGTGATAGCACCGGGACTGCGGTCATCACACGGCCGAAGGCTCAGACGAAACGTCCCAGCATGTATCGCGTGCTGCTCCTCAACGATGATTACACGCCGATGGAATTCGTCGTCGTGGTGCTGCGCAAGTTCTTCAACAAGGGCCAGGACGACGCGAACCGCATCATGTTGCACGTTCATCACCATGGCGTGGGCGAATGCGGTGTCTTCACCTACGAAGTCGCGGAGACCAAGGTGACGCAGGTCATGGACTTCGCCCGCAAGCATCAACATCCCTTGCAGTGCATCATGGAAAAGAAGTGAAAGGCCGCTCGACCCATGCCAGCATTTTCCCGCGCCCTTGAGCAATCCCTCCATCGGGCCTTGGCACTCGCCAATGACCGCCATCACGAATACGCGACGCTCGAGCACCTGTTGTTGGCGCTGACGGACGATTCCGATGCCTCGGCGGTCATGCGGGCCTGCTCGGTGGATGTCGAGGTGCTGAAAAAGCAGATCGTCGCTTATCTCGAACACGAGCTCGAAAATCTCGTCGCCGACGGCAACGACGACGCCAAGCCGACGGCCGGGTTCCAGCGCGTGATCCAGCGGGCGCATATCCACGTCCAATCCTCGGGCCGCGAGGAGGTTACGGGCGCCAACGTGCTGGTCGCCATCTTCGCGGAGCGCGAAAGTCACGCGGCCTATTTCCTGCAGGAGCAGGACATGACCCGCTATGACGCCGTGAACTACATTTCACACGGCATCGCCAAACGTCCCGGCCTGACCGACAACGTCAAGTCGCCGCGCGGAGCCGACGAGGAAGAGGGCCGCGAGTCCAAGGATCCGAAGGACGCCTCCGACGTGAAGAAGAAAGACGGTGCCCTCGAGGCTTACTGCGTCAACCTCAACAAGAAGGCGAAGGACGGTCGCATCGACCCTCTGATCGGGCGGGAAACCGAGGTACAGCGGACCATCCAGGTGCTGTGCCGCCGGCAGAAGAACAACCCGCTGCTCGTGGGCGATCCCGGTGTCGGCAAGACCGCCATCGCGGAGGGGCTCGCCCGCAAGATCACCAAGAACGAAGTGCCCGAGATCCTTGCCGACGCGACGGTCTTCGCCCTCGATATGGGGACGTTGCTGGCCGGGACGCGGTACCGGGGCGATTTCGAGGAGCGCCTGAAGCAGGTCATGAAGGAGATCGAGAACCACAAGAACGCGATCCTCTTCATCGACGAGATCCATACCGTCATCGGCGCCGGTGCGACCTCCGGCGGCGCCATGGACGCCTCCAACCTGCTCAAGCCCGCCCTGGCGCAGGGGTCCCTCCGCTGCATCGGATCGACGACCTACAAGGAATATCGCCAGTATTTCGAGAAGGACCGGGCGCTGGTGAGGCGTTTCCAGAAGATCGACGTGAACGAGCCCTCGATCTCGGACGCGGTCGAGATCATGAAGGGGCTGAAGCCCTACTTCGAGGAGTTCCACAAGGTCCGCTACACCACCGAGGCGGTGCGGGCCGCGGTGGAATTGTCGGCCAAATACATCAACGACCGGAAACTCCCCGATAAGGCGATCGACGTGATCGACGAGACCGGCGCCTCGCAGATGCTGCTGCCCGAGCCCCGGCGGAAGAAGACGATCGGCATCAAGGAGATCGAGGCCACCATCGCGACGATGGCCCGCATTCCGCCCAAGACCGTCTCCAAGGACGATGCCGAGGTTCTGTCAAACCTCGACGAGACCTTGAAGCGGCTCGTCTACGGGCAGAACAAGGCGATTGATTCTCTGACCTCGGCCATCAAGCTGGCGCGCGCCGGATTGCGCGATGGCGAGAAGCCGATCGGCTCCTACCTCTTCTCCGGGCCGACTGGCGTCGGCAAGACCGAGGTTGCCAAGCAGCTCGCGGCGAGCCTGGGCGTGGAACTCATTCGCTTCGACATGTCCGAATACATGGAGCGGCACACCGTCAGCCGCTTGATCGGTGCGCCTCCAGGCTACGTCGGCTTCGACCAGGGCGGGCTCTTGACCGATGGCATCGACCAGCATCCGCATTGCGTGCTGCTGCTGGACGAGATCGAAAAGGCTCACCCGGACCTGTTCAACATCCTGTTGCAGGTGATGGACCACGGCAAGCTGACCGACCACAACGGCAAGCAGATCGACTTCCGCAACGTGATCCTGATCATGACGACCAATGCAGGGGCGGCCGACATGGCGCGTGCAGCGTTCGGGTTCACGCGTAACCGCCGGGAGGGCGACGACCTGGAAGCCATCAACAAGCTGTTCACGCCCGAGTTCAGGAACCGGCTGGACGCCATTGTGCCATTTGGCCATTTGCCTGCCGAGATCATCGCCAAGGTGGTCGATAAGTTCATCCTTCAGCTGGAGGCCCAGTTGGCGGACCGCAACGTGTCCATCGAACTGACCGACGAGGCCCGCAAGTGGTTGGTCGAACATGGTTATGACGAGGCAATGGGGGCGCGGCCGATGGCGCGCGTCATCCAGCAGAAGATCAAGACTCCGCTAGCCGATGAAGTCCTGTTCGGCAAGCTGAAGAACGGCGGGACGGTTCGGGTGGTGGTCACGGCGGACGAGGCGGGCGTCAAGACGCTCGACTTCGTCTATCCGGAAGGCCCGGTCCTGCCGCGGCAGGAGCGGGACATCGTCGAGGCCGGCAAGAAGCGGGGCCAGCGCGACGGCGATGCGGCTCGGGCGAGAGCTGCATCGCGCGCCGGCGACGACGATGATGACGGCGAGAGCGAGGCGCCGAGCGAGCCTGGACCGGGTGGGTCGGTCCCCAAGGTGCCGCTTAAGCTGTAGCGTATCGGGCGCGGACGTCGCCCGCCGGCGGCCGCCCCCTCACACTGGACGCCCATGCCCTCCCAAGAAGACGTAATCGCGGCCCTGGCCCAGGTGCCGGGGCCGGATGGAACGACGCCGCTGCCTGCGTCGGGCGCACTTGGCGGCGTCGTGGTCCGCGAGGATCGGGTGTTCGTCTCACTGGAGGTCGCGCCCGCCCTTGGCGCCGCGGCCGAACCCCTTCGTACCCGGGTGGAAGCCGCCGTGAGGGCGGTGCCCGGCGTTGGCGCGGCCTTCGTGACGCTCACGGCGCAAAAGGGCATTGGTTCGCCTGCCGCGAGGGCTCAAGGCCACTCGCATGTGGGACATGCCGAGGCCGCTCCCGCCGGTCCGAAGGCTCAGGCGGCCCGGACCCCGCAGGCGGTGAAGGGCGTCAAGAGCATCGTGGCGGTCGCGTCTGGCAAGGGTGGCGTGGGCAAGTCCACGACGGCTGCGAACCTCGCGCTTGCGCTGCATCGGACCGGCCTCCGCGTGGCGATTCTCGACGCCGATATCTACGGTCCGTCGATGCCGCGGCTTCTTGGCCTCGGCGGCAAGCCGCAGGTGATCGAAGGCCGCCTCATGCGTCCGCTCGAAGGGCATGGCGTCAAGGTCATGTCCATCGGCTTCCTGGTCGAGGAGGAAACGCCGATGATCTGGCGGGGCCCCATGGTCATGTCGGCCATCACCCAGATGCTGCGGGAGGTCGCCTGGGAGGAGATCGACATGATGGTGGTCGACATGCCTCCCGGTACGGGGGACGCCCAGCTGACGATGGCGCAGTCGGTTCCGCTCGCCGGGGCGATCATCGTCTCGACGCCGCAGGACCTCGCCTTGATCGACGCCCGCCGCGGCATCGCCATGTTCAGGCGTGTCGAGGTTCCGATACTCGGCATCGTCGAGAACATGAGCACCTTCATCTGCCCGCATTGCGGGGGCCGCACGGACATCTTTGCCCATGGCGGGGCCGAACATGAGGCGGAGCGCCTCGGCGTGCCCTATCTTGGCGGCGTTCCGCTGGCGCTGGACATCCGCACCTCGTCGGACGATGGACGCCCGATCGTGATCGCACAGCCCGATGGCGCGCATGCCAGAGCCTATATGGACATCGCCGCGCGGCTCCTCGGTTCGCTCGACGGCGTCAAGGCGAGGCTCGCGCCGCGTATCGTGGTCGAGTAAGGTCCGTCTCGGGCAGGCCAATCGTGCGGTTCGTTCGTGGCGGAGGGAGATGGGGGATGGATGACGGGCTCGGCCGGCGCCGGTTCATGGGACAAGCGGCCTTCGGAGTAGCGGCGGCGCTGATGCCGACGGCAGCCACGGCTGCCCCGATCGGTCTCGGCCTGGGCAAGTCGGCGGCGGTTCCACCGCCCTCCTCGGCGGAGGTTTCCTGGCGACTGACCTCGAGCTTTCCGAAGTCGCTCGATATCCTCTATGGCGGTGCCGAGGATTTCGCACGTCGGGTCGCGTCGCTCACCGACGGCAAGTTCCACATCGAGGTTCTGCCGCCTGGAGACGTG
>CAXSEU010000272.1:0-5359 GCA_964236485.1 uncultured Lichenihabitans sp.
GGCCGGCGGTGCCTCGGATCATCCGGTTCCAGCGGGTCAGGAGCAGAGCGAACCAACTCCGCCGCCCTTCACGACGTCTCGACGCCTCGAGATCTTTGACGAGCTTAATCGTTGTGCGCTCCACCGGTTTCCCGGGTGGAAGTTCGGCCCGGTCCTCGGCGGCTGGATCGGCATGCTGGACACGACGCCCGATTCGAATCCGATCGCCGGCGAATACCCGGGCCGAGCGGGTCTCCACCTTGCGTGTGGACTGAGCGGTTACGGGGTTATGCGCGGGATGGCGCTGGGAGAAGGCGTCGCGCTTCAGGCTATTGGTCAGGTCCCGCCGGTTCCTCTCGTGGACTTCGCACCCGAGCGTTTTGGTGACCTGAACGCCGCGTTCGAGGTCGACTGGGCTGGCTACAACCCGTTCAGTTCACTCGAGGAGATCGCGTGAACTATCGCAGCGAGTGTATTCGGAGAATTGAGATCATGTCCAAGTTCAGCAATCTACTACTAGGCTTGGGCATGTTGCTCATGGCCAGCCCCGCAGTCGCGGAAACCGCGAGCATGCCCCAGATCGTCGTCGCCTACCAGCCCGGAGACGCATCCAGCCAGGGCATCGTGAAGCAGGAGGGCTGGTTCAAGGAGGTGAACGGCACGCCGGTGGTCTATAAGGACTTCAACTCTGGCGCCGACGTTTACCGGGCGATGGCCTCCGGCGCGGTGGACATGGGCCTGATCGGAAACGCGCCGTTCACGATCGCGGTGACGCAGGGGGCCAAATACACCGCAGTCTGGTGGTACGTCGTTGGCATGACCGCCGAGGGGCTTGTGGTTCGAGACTCGGCCAACATTGCTTCGGTCGCGGATCTGAAAGGGCGGAAAGTGGCGACGCCGTTCGGCTCGACTTCCGATTTCATGCTGCACGGCACGCTCGACGCGGCAGGTCTCAAGCCGCAGGACGCGCGCTTGGTCAATCTCCCCCCGCAGGCCATTCTCGCGGCCTGGAGCAGGGGCGATATCGATGCTGCCTATATATGGGAGCCGATCCTGACCCAGTTGACGAAACAAAATGGGAAGATGATCGCCGTCAACAAGGACCTGCTGTCGCATGGCTATCTGGCCGGTGACGTCGGGTTCGTGAAGACAAGTCTGCTGACGGAACATCCCGATGTCGTTCTGGCCTGGATGAAGGCCAACGTGCGGGCGATGGATCTGATCAAGAGCGACCGCAACAAGGCGATCGAGATCGCGGCGAAAGCCTACGGCACGTCGACCGAGGACATGAAGGCGACGTTTGACGGCGACCTGTTCCCGACCGCGCAAGAGCAGCTTGGGCCCGAATACCTTGCTGGTTTGGGTGAGCAACTCGGTCATGTGGCCACCTTGCTGGCTTCGGAAAAACTCGTGCCGGAGGCCGCTGCCCCGGACGTCTACAAGGCCGCCGTTTCCGTGGAGCCGTTGAAAGCCGCGATGCAGCCTTGACGCGCTGCGTTTAAGGCAGACGGGCGCGCCGGTCCTACGGCAGCATGGTGTTGAAGGGTTCCAGCGCGCCGGTGGGCGGGCTGGAACGGTGGAGCGGACGCAATGCCAGCAGTGCTTCCAAGAGTTGCAGCGCCGCTCGACGATAGTCCGGGAACCGAAGCGCGCATGCTCCAGCATTACGCCGGGCGCCGCAGCTGGACGATCAGCCTCGTCTCTGTCGCGGTCGGGCTGGCTCTCTGGCAGGCGCTCAGCGGGTTTGGCATTCTGCCTCCGGCGTTGCTCCCGTCCATACCCCAGGTTCTGCGGGCCGGGATGGCGGTCGCGACGGAGGGGTTCCAGGGCGTGACCCTGCTCGAAGACGTCGAGGTCAGCCTTTTGCGGGTCGGCGCCGGTTTCCTCATGGCCGTGGTGATCGGGGTTCCCCTGGGCCTGTGGATCGGGACAAGCCGTTTCGTCGAAAGCGCGCTCGACCCCTACATCCAGTTCCTCCGCCCGCTTCCGCCGCTCGGCTATTACACGCTGCTGATCGTCTGGTTCGGTATCGGCGACGCCTCCAAGGTCATCCTGCTGTTCCTGACCGGACTGCCCGTGATCGTGGTGAGCAGCGCGGCCGGCGTGCGCTCGGTCGACCGCGATCTGCTTCTCGCGACGTCCTCTCTCGGCTTATCGGGGTTTCAGCTCTTCCGCTTCGTCGTGTTCCCAGCGTGTCTGCCTGCGATCTTCACAGGGATGCGCCTCGCGCTCGGTGCGACCTTCGGCTCGCTGGTTGCAGCGGAACTGATCGCCGCGGAATCCGGTCTCGGCTGGCTGATCTTGACGGCCAGCAACTATGTCCGAACCAGCATCGTCTTTTCAGGGATCATCGTGATCGGCATCATCGCACTCATCCTTGACCACGGCGTGGTCCTGATCGAACGCAAGCTCGTTCCCTGGGCCGGCAAGGCATGACGATCGGGACCATTCCCTTTCTGGAAGCGAAGCAGATCGGCGTCTGGTATCGCTCACGCGATCAGGTCGTCACCGCGCTCCAGAACGTCGACCTGACCATCAATGAAGGGGATTTCGTCTGTCTGGTCGGGCCATCGGGGTGCGGCAAGACCACCTTGTTGCACCTCATCGCCGGCTTCCTCCAGCCCAGCAAGGGTGAGGTGCTTCTGCACGGTCGGCGGATCGACGGGCCTGGTTCGGATCGAGCCGTCGTCATGCAGCATCCGACGCTGCTGCCGTGGATGACGGTGTACGGCAATGTCGAGATCGGCCCGCGGACGCGAGGGGTGAGGGAGGCAGAAAGGCGGAAGACGGTCGAGCACTACCTCAAGCTGGTCGGCCTTTCCGAATTCGCTCAACGCCACCCTTATGAACTCTCGGGCGGCATGCAGCAGCGGGTCGCGGTGGCGCGCGCGCTCGCCAACGATTCCGAAGTCGTATTGATGGACGAGCCCTTCGGAGCTTTGGACGCGCTGACCCGCGAAACGATGCAGCTCGAGCTTCTGCGGATCTGGTCGCTGACCGGCAAAACGATCATCTTCGTCACCCACGACGTCGAGGAAGCTGTGGCCTGCGGCACGCGGGTGATCGTGCTGACACCGCGGCCCGGTCGGATCGTCATGGACCGGTCAGTCGAGTTCTGCAGGTCTCTTGTGGCGGACAGGCGAGACATGAGCGCCCTGCGGGCCGTCAAATCCACCCGAGAGTTCGTCGCTGCCCGCGAAGAGTTGATGGGCGCGATTCTAGACTCCACCGAGGCGCCGAGTGCTTTCGCGGCAGCGTGAGCTGACTGAATTCGCAGCCCGTTTCAAACTAATGGGTCAGGAGCAAGGAACCATGACAGATCGAGCCTTCATCAAGATGAACCCCCATGGCCCGGAAGGGGTGGGACTGACCCGGCGGCCTCCATACCCGAAGGAGAACCTGGAAACCGAGCCGCCGGTCCACAGCAGTCACCTGTACGTGAACGACGACGCGCAGGGGATCAAGATCGGGGTCTGGGAGTGCACGCCGCACACCAGCAAGATGGGTCCGTTTCCAGTTAACGAGTTCATGATCCTTCTGGAGGGCAGCGTGACGATGCTCGACACCGACGGCAAAACGACCGTCGTGCAAGCTGGCGAGGCTTTCGTCGTGCCGAAAGGGGCTGTCTGCCAGTGGAACCAATCCGAGCCTGTTCGGAAGTTCTTCGCGATCCAGGGTGATGCTCCCGGAAAGCCGCGACCGGATGCAAGCCGGCCGCAGGCGGTCACAAAGGCCTCCCCTACTGCTAGCCAGGGTCGAGCGGGTCAATCCAGCGAAGGGCACGGCGCTCTGCCGTTCGGGGCGGGCGAAGCGATCTACAGCGATACGGCCCGAGGCTATCTGCTGGGAACCTGGAATAAGGTCGCCGAGAAGGGCCGCCCGTTCGTTTCCCAGTCCTATCAGGTTCTGCGGGTCGAGGCCGGTACTCTGACCCTCGACGACGGCAAGGGTGCGAAGGAGTTCCTCAAGGCCGGCGAAACCGTGCTCGTCATCCCAGGGCATTCCGTCATGTGGAGCGGCTCCGACGACCTTCGTGTGCTGGCCTGCAGCATCAAGGACGAGAAGGCCGCGGCTCTCCCGAGCGCTGCAGCCTGAGCATGGCCGGGGAAGCCGTTACCAGGCTTCCCCTCCTTCGTCCTTCATGACCATGGCGAGGACCTGTTCGCGAACGGCAATGTAGTCCGGGCTCGATTTGATCGAGCGGCTGTTCTGCCGACGCTCGCCGTAGCGGAGCGAGAACGGAACGTCGACCCTCTCCACGATGCGTCCCGGGTGAGCTTCCATGACCACGACCGAGGTGCTGCAAAACACCGCTTCCTCGACGTCGTGCGTGATGAAAAGGATCGTCTTCCGGGTCTCGTGCCAGATCCGGACAATTTCGCGCTGCATGCGCTCGCGTGTCAGAGCGTCGAGCGCTCCGAACGGTTCGTCGACGAGCAGCATCTCGGCATCGTTGGCACGCGCTCGCGCAAGCGAAGCGCGCTGCTGCATTCCGCCCGACAACTCGTACGGCTTGCGCTGCTCGGCGCCCGACAGTCCGACAAGCTCCAGATAATGCCGGACCGTTCGCTGACGTTCTTCGCGCGGCACCCCGCGTGAGCGCGGTCCGAGCTCGACGTTCTCGAACACCGAAAGCCAGGGAAACAGGGTCGGCTGCTGCAGCATCACGGTGCGGTCGGAGCCCGGTGCTCTGACGGGCGCACCATTGAGCAGGATGGTGCCGCTGGATGGCTGCAGGAATCCGGCGATGACATGCATCAATGTGCTCTTGCCGCAGCCGGACGGGCCGACCACCGACACGAACTCACCGGTCATGACAGTGAGCGTCGCTCGATCCAGCGCCAGCAGCGACCGCGGGCCGGCACCGTGTACGACCGACAGATCTCGAATGTCGAGCAGAGGCTTCGCGGAAGCCGGTGAAGGCGCGGTCGCCGTCCTGTCCACCTCCATCACCGCCGTCATGCCTTGCCGGCCCACGGAACGATGGCGCGCTCCAGCATCGAGGTCAACCGATCCAGCACCATGGCGACGATGCCGATGATGATGATTCCCATGAACACGTACTCTGTCCTCAAATACTGGCTAGAGTTGAGGATGATGAAGCCAAGTCCGCGGGTTGCCGCGACGATCTCAGCGGCGACCAGGGAGCCGAAGGTCACACCGATGGTGAGGCGGGCGGCCGTGAAGATCGACGGCAGACAGGAGGGCACGATCACCGACCAGAAGACCTGATGACTGGACAGTCCTAACGACCTGGCGATGCGCAGGTGGTTTTCTTGCACGTTGCGCACCGCCGCTGCCGCCGAAACCACCATGACCGGGAAACCTGACAGGAACAGAAGCACGATCTTGGAGGCCTCGCCGATGCCGAGCCAGACGA
>CAXSEU010000273.1:0-5345 GCA_964236485.1 uncultured Lichenihabitans sp.
GTAGCGGCGGCCCTGGTCGAGGTCGTGCACGAAGGGCGAGCCGTAGACCGGCGCGAAGACGAGATCGGTACCCCCGATGTGCACCGAGCGCTCCGGATTGCGGGCATGCTGAATGTAGTCCCGCGGCGCGGTGGAGATCAGCCTGCGGGCAAGCCCGCGAGGGAAATGCACCCGCTCACCTTTGACGTCGCAGCCGGCGCCCCTGAGCAGCTCCAGCGCACGCTTGTGGCCGCGAAACTCGATGCCGATCTCCTCGAGCAGGGTCTCTGCGTTGTGCTCGATGATTTCGAGCCCCTCGAGGCTGAGCAGTTCAACGATCGGGATGTTGCGCTTGATGTAGGGGATGGAGGCCGAGGACCGCTGCAGCCGCGAGCTGCGGCGGGCTTCGCGGCCGCGGCGTCCTTCGGTGACCGTCACCGCGTCGTTCATGATCCGCTCCAGTATCGGGCCGCCGCGGCCATGGCTGGAGCGCGACGGGCCGTTCGACCTTTCGGGCCAGCTTAGCCTCGCAGGCCGTCTCCGGTACGCCGCGTGCGGCAGGCTTTTGTCGTGGCACGACGCCACGCCGCCATGGAGCCGTGAGGCCGGCCAGCCGGCTCGCCGCCGGAACGGCGCTTTCGTCTGGAGCCTCACCTCACGATGATGTCGAAGTCGGTGATCCTCGCGAGGGCCGGCGGCAGCAGGAACAGGACCTCGAACCTATCCTCGCCGACGTAGTCGGGCTTCGACTGATAGGTCACGGCGAGCCCCGGCAGTTTTTCGGTGTTGCAGTGTTCCCTGTTGCCGCTCGGAAAAAAGGAATACCCGGACGTGTTTTCGAAAGTCACATCGCCGTGTTCGGGCTTGCTGAGCACTCTGTAGGCCGTCGGTCCGAGGCTGGTACAATCCGGGTTGATGCTGCTCAGAAAGGCGATCATGCGCTTTTCATCAGTGGGAACGAAGCCCAACAGTTCGACGGGCTTTGGCAGCTTGGACGCGGCCGATGCCGGTGAGGCAGCCGGCGCGGAGGATGTGGCCAATGGCGCGACCGGCACCTGCACCGATGGGATGTCCTCGGCAAAGGCGGGGGCAATCAGGGCAAGAAGAACAAGGGGTGCAGCATGGGCGCGCATCGGCATCTCCGGCCTGGCGGAAGGGCCGGCATCTTAAACACGCCGCCCTCCGCGCACCATGGCGATCATCGACGGGTGTCCTCGGCTCGCCCGCAGCCTCGCGCAGGACGAACCGACGGCGGGGCGGTGGAAGACCGCGTGGATGCCGTCATGGTAGTGCCCGCCTTGACCCGGCCCTGACGAAGGGGTCCGCAGCGGGACAGGGCACGGCGTCGAACGAGCGCGGATCCTGCGTCCTGCGACCGGAGACGACCTGCTCGAAATCTTGCAACCGATCGTCCGTTGACCCAGGCTCGCTACGCGGCCTGTGCGACCGCTGGCGCGTTTCCCGCTGGCGCGTTTCCACCCCGGGAGAAGAGATTTGGTCCGAGCGCTCGTCCGCGAGCTTTGACCCGGCGTCGCGATTCACGCTAGACCGTGCCGTCCGGATGGTGCGTCCCAGGGCGGAACCGAATTTGAAGACGCGCTCCGGCGGGTCGAATCGATTCCTTTTCGGCTGAGACTGATCTAATCGATGCCTTGCGACGTCCAGGACGTTGCAGGGCGCCGAGGCCAATCGGTGCCTCCGTGCCAAGCCGCGGCGGCGCAGGCGAGGAAGGTTGGAGCATGGCGGAAGACGAAGCGGGCGACGCCAAGGACTCGTTGCGCCGGACACCGAACATCAAGAAGCGGCGCGAGCCTGCGATTATCGACGCGAAGGCAACCGACGTGTCCGACCCCGATACCCCAGCCGAACACGATCGCGCCGGGGGCCGGAAGCTTGGCGAACCGCCACCGGGCGAATCCGTTCCAGTGATCGGCGCCTCGGATGAGCCCGTCCTCTTCGGCCGCGCCGCCGGGGCCTTGCCGGCGCATCGTTCCGAGGGCGAACTCGATGCCGCGGGCGATCACCCGGCCTCGGCCGTGTCGTCGCCGTCAGGCGACATCACGTCGGCTGCCGAGACCGTGCCGGTGAGCTCCGGACCGGCAGACAGCCGCCCCGACGCCCCGCCGGACTTCGGTCCCCGAGGCGCTCCTCCGAGGAGTCGTGGGGGCGACGCCGCCACGTTCGGCGACCCCGCCACATCGTCACGCCCGGGTCCCGCCTCGGTCGCCACGGCACCGGCGCGACGCTCTCGTGCGGCGATGCTCCTCGGTCTGGCATCGGTCATCCTGCTCTTCGTCATCGCCGGCCTTCTCGTCGCCGGGCCGCGGCGTGCGGGAACGGACGAACTCAGGACCGCGCTCGACACCGTGAACAGCCGGATCGACGCCCTCGACACGCGCGCGGATCCCGGGGCGCTCGAGGCTCGCGTCTCGGAGCTCGACCAACGGACCGGCGCTTTAGGGACGGACCTCGCATCAGCACGGAAAAGCGTGGAGGACCTGACGCGCCGGCTCGACCAGGTCGGCGGAAAACTCGACGACGACGACGCGCGACTGAATGCGCTGCCGCCGGCGACCACCGGCGCGCCGGGCTTGCCGGCCGCCGCTTCGGGTCCGGCGGCAGGCGCCGAGCCGCCTTCTACACCCGGGGCCACGGCAAGCGACCTTGCCGCCCTCGCGGGCCGGGTCGATGCCTTGTCGGACCGGCTCGGTTCGCTGCCTGCGCCGCCGCCGGCCGTCGACCTGGCCCCGGTGCAGGGCGCGCTCGCGGATCTGGGGCGGCGCCTCGACGCGCTCGACGCCTCCGTCAAGTCCATCCCGCAAGTGGATCTCCGCCCGCTCGAGGGGCGGGTCGAAGATCTCGATCATCGGACGGGCGATCTCGAACGCCGTCTGACGGCACTCTCGGCGGCCGTCGCATCGGCGCCCAAGGTCGACGTCGCACCCTTGAAAGCCGCCATAGCGGCGGCCGATCAACGGATCGCGCCCCTCGAAGCGGCGTTCGCGGCGCCGAAATCGGGGGATCGCGTCACCGAAGCCCGGGCCGTCGGCAGCGCCGATGTGTCGCGCGCCGCGCCACTGGCCGTGGTCGCCCAGGAGGCGAGCCGCAGCATCGATGACGGCCGGCCCATCGCGACGGAGGTCGATGCGCTGCGCTCGCTCGGCGTCGACGATGCGACCTTGTCGCCCCTGACCGCCATCGCGGAAAACGGCGCGCCGACATTGGCGGGCCTGAAGGACGCCTGGGCTGGAGTGGAACCCAAGGTGCTCGAGGCCCTGCGCCCCGCCGGTGGCGGCGAAAGCCTGCTGGGACGGTTCGCCGCCGGGGCCCGCGGCATCGTCTCGGTTCGGCGCGTCGGTACGCCCGCCGGGGAGACACCGGGTTCAGTCCCGGCGCGGGTCTCGGCGGCGGTCGACGCGGGGGACATGGCGGCAGCCTTGGCTGAATGGGACAAGCTGCCGGAGCCCGGCCGGAACGTGTCGCAAGCCTGGGCGGAGATGGCCCGCCAGCGCCTCGATGCTCAGGCGGCCGCCGAGGCGCTTGCGTCCGGCGCGATCGAGACCCTGGCGAAAGCCGGGGGCTGAGCACGGCAACGGCCGTTCGGATGGCACCGCCGAGGCGGCGTCCACCGGAGCCCGTCAGAGACATACGTCCAAGCAGAGCTTCGGCGTATGTCTGTGAACAGACTCGGTTCTAACCTGGCACATGTCTGCAACAGCGAGGCATGTGCTGGAAGCGGGCACTCTCCCGGGAGGCGTTCGAGGATGAGGAATACCCGACGATGATACGCGTGCTCATCTATTTCGCCGTCGTGGTGCTGCTGGCGCTTGGTTTCGTCTGGTTGGCCGATCATCCCGGTACGGTGCTGGTGACGTTCAGGGGCCGGGAGTATCAGGCCTCGACGATGGTGGGCTTCATCGCGGTGCTCCTTTGCGCCGCCATCCTGTCGGCTGTTTGGGGAGTGCTCCGGTTCGTCTTCAGAATTCCGACCTTGGTGTCGACGGCTTCGCAGAGCCGCCGCCGGCAGCAGGGGTTTGCCGCCTTGTCGCGGGGCATGGTGGCCATCGGAGCCGGCGACAAGGATGCGGCCTTGCGCTACTCCGCCGAGGCCAGCCGCTATCTCAGGGGTGAGCCCATGGCGCTCCTCCTGAAGGCGCAGACGGCGCAACTGGCGGGCGACCGCGAGGCCGCCGAGAAGGTTTTCACCGAAATGCTCGGTCATGGCGAGACGCGGGCCCTGGGGTTGCGCGGCCTGCACATGGAGGCGCAGCGGCGCGGCGACGGCGCTGCCGCTTTCAGCTTCGCCGACGAAGCCCTCAGGTCCGCCACGCTGCCCTGGGCCGGCCAGGCGGTGCTGAACTACCGGGCCCAGCATCGCGACTGGGCCGGTGCCATGATGGCGGTCGAGCGCAATCTCGGCGGCCGTTCCATCGATCGGGCCACCGCCATGCGGCAGAAGGCGGTGCTCAGAACCGCCATGGCGCGCGATTGCGCCGATCGCGAGCCCGAGGAGGCACTGAGCCTGCTGCGCGACGCCCTGAGGGCCGAACCGGCCCTCGTGCCGGCCGCTGCCCTGGCGGGCAAGCTCCTGGCGCGCAAAGGCGATATCCGCAAGGCGGCGAAGCTGATCGAGACGGCCTATCGGGCCACGCCCCACCCCGAACTGGCCGAAGCCTACGTGGGCGTCCGGCCCGGGGATGCGGCGGCCGATCGGCTGGGGCGAGCCGAAACGCTTGCCTCGCTGGCGCCGAGTCATCCGGCGAGTTGTCTCGCCGTCGCCCAGGCGGCGGCCGAGGCCCGCCAGTTCGATGTCGCGCGGCGCGCGCTGGCGCCGCTCCTCGACGTGGACGGCGGAGCACGTCCAAGCGCCAAGGTCTGCCTCGCCATGGCGGAGATCGAGGAAGCCGAGCATGGCGAGACGGGGGCGCTGTTCGAGTGGCTTCAGCGGGCCTCGCGGGCGCCGCGCGATCCGGCATGGGTGGCTGACGGTGTCGTTTCGGACCACTGGGATCCGGTTTCACCGGTGACGGGCAAGCTCGATGCTTTCGTGTGGACGACCCCCAAGGAGCAACTGGCCGCACCCCTCGATCTTCGGGCGCTGCGGCATCGGCCTGCCGGGCCTTCGGAAGAGATTCGGGTCTTGCCGGAGCCGCAGGCCCACGTCGGCACGGACCTCTCCGCCACGGTCTGAGACGCGGGCCTGAAGGCGGGCGGCAAAGCTTCCCGTGATCCACCTCGAGCCGAGCTCGCGGGTTCAGGCTAGAAAAGGTCGCAGGGCAATCGCGTGAAGGACTCACGCGGCGGTGCGGCTTTCGAGGCAGTCGTCTTCCCATGCGGGACCCTCGCGTCTGAGGCGCAGGGACATT
>CAXSEU010000274.1:0-5342 GCA_964236485.1 uncultured Lichenihabitans sp.
CAGATCCTCGCCGTCACCTTCACCAACAAGGCGGCGCGCGAGATGAAGGAGCGCATCACGACCCTCATCGGCGCGGTCGGCGAGGGCATGCCCTGGCTCGGCACGTTCCACGCCATCGGCACGAAAATCCTGCGGCGCCACGCCGAACTCGTGGGGCTGAAATCGGGTTTTTCGATCCTCGACACGGACGACCAGATCCGCCTGCTGAAGCAGGTTCTGCAGGCCGCCAATGTCGACGACAAGCGCTGGCCGGCGCGGGGCTTGGCGCACCTCATCGACGGCTGGAAGAACCGCGGTCTCGATCCCTCGCGCATCCCGGCCGGCGAGGCGGGCGCCTTTGCCAACGGCAAGGGCCAGATCCTCTATGCCGCCTATCAGGCGCGGCTGAAGACGCTGAACGCTGCCGATTTCGGCGACCTTCTGCTGGAGGGCCTGCGGCTGTTCCGCGAGCACCCCGACGTCCTGGCGCAGTATCAGGAGCGCTTCCGCTTCATGCTGGTCGACGAGTACCAGGACACCAACGTCGTCCAATATCTCTGGCTGCGCCTCCTGGCCCAAGGGCGCCACAACGTCTGCTGCGTCGGCGACGACGACCAGTCGATCTATGGGTGGCGCGGCGCCGAGGTCGACAACATCCTGCGTTTCGAACACGATTTTCCCGGCGCCACCGTGGTGCGGCTCGAGAACAACTACCGCTCGACCGGGCATATCCTGGGGGCCGCCTCGGGCCTCATCGCCCACAACGAGGACCGGCTCGGCAAGACCCTCTTCACCGACGGCGAAGCCGGGGAGCGGCCCGCCGTATCGGGCGTGTGGGACAGCGAGGAGGAGGCGCGCGCGGTCGGCGAGGAGATCGAGCAACTCCAGCGCCGGCAGCATTCGCTCGACGACATCGCCATCCTGGTCCGGGCCTCGTTCCAGATGCGCGAGTTCGAGGAGCGCTTCATCACCCTCGGCCTGCCCTACCGGGTGATCGGCGGGCCGCGCTTCTACGAACGGCTGGAGATCCGCGACGCCCTCGCCTACCTGCGCTGCGTGGCCCAGCCCGACGACGACCTCGCGTTCGAGCGCATCGTCAACACGCCGAAACGCGGCCTCGGCGATTCCACCCTGCAGCTGCTGCACGATGTCGGGCGTCGCCGGCAGTTGCCCCTGATGGCGACCGCCCGGATGATGGTCGAGACGGAGGAACTGAAGCCCAAGCAACGCCAGACCCTGCGAGTCCTGCTCGACAGTTTCGACCGCTGGCGCCAGAAGCTCGGCACCGTGCCGCAGTCGGAACTGGCCGAAACCGTGCTGGAGGAGTCCGGCTACACGGACTTCCGGCAGAAGGACCGCTCGGCCGAGGCCGAGGGCCGGCTCGAGAACCTCAAGGAGCTCGTCCGCTCGATGGAGGAGTTCCCCGACCTCGTCGCCTTTCTGGAACACGTGTCGCTGGTGATGGACATCGACAACCAGGAAGGGGTCGAACGCGTCTCGATCATGACGCTGCACGGCGCCAAGGGGCTCGAGTTCGAGACGGTGTTCCTGCCCGGCTGGGAGGAGGGCCTGTTCCCGCATCAGCGTTCGCTCGACGACAACGGCCGCGCCGGCCTCGAGGAGGAGCGTCGTCTGGCCTATGTGGGCCTGACGCGCGCCAAACGCCGGGCGCGCATCTATTTCGCCACCAACCGGCGCATCCACGGCCTGTGGCAGACCACGATCCCCTCGCGCTTCCTGGATGAAATGCCGGCCGAGCATGTCGAGGTCACGGAGGCGGCGCGGGTCCGGCGCGAGAGCGGCTACGGCGCGTCGCGCTTCGATCGGATGGAAAGCTTCGGCTCGCCCTACTCGACGCCGGGCTGGCAGCGGGCGCAGCGCAACGGCGGTCAGGCGACCTCGGGCACGATGCGGCTGCCCGGCATCATCGAGGGCGAACTCGTCGCCAAGGCCACGCAGCCGGCGCAGTTCCGCGCCGGGGCGCGGGTACTGCATCTGAAGTTCGGCCCGGGCAGCGTCGCGGCGGTCGATGGCAACAAGCTCACAGTGGATTTCGACAGGGCGGGCCGCAAGATGGTGCTCGACAGTTTCGTGCAGGAGGGGTGAAGCGACCGCCCAGGAAAATCGGGTGAAGGAAATCATGCGGCGATGAGGCTTGCGAGATAGTCGTCACAGGCTGGCTTCGAGGTCCTTTACTCCCCATCGGGCGCGGGCGATCGCGACCCGCTGCCGCTCGCTGCCCGAAAGTTCGCCCAGATAGGCGAGCGCTTGTCGCGCAGCCCGAAGCGGGCCGCCACCGTGGTCGCCCGCTCGCTCGCTGGCGCGGCCGCGACCCTGCCGAGCCGGCGCGGCCGAAGGCCACGTTGTCGCGCGCGCTTATGTGCGCAAACAGGGTGAAGCGCTGAAACACCATGCCGCGGCGGCGGCGCACGTGATCAATCTCGGCGGCGCGGCTTGCGGCGCCCGCCCGAGCCGTTCTGCCGTGCGATCCTGCACCTTGATCGCAGGCGGGCGACCCTCTGTAGCCTGTCAGCTCCGCGCCTGCGTCTTCGCGGCCTGTTCAGCCTTCGTCAGCAACCAGGGGAAGCTCGCGTCGCGATGTTCCGCCACGGTCCCGCGAAGGCCAAGAGCCGCTGCCAGCGTCGCCATGCCAAGCACGGCCACGACGCAAAGCGATAGCTGAAACTGGCGGGTCGAGCCATCCCGATCCATCGAATAGATGAACCCGTGGCCGGTTTCGCTTTCTCCGCCGTCGACCGACGGATCCGGGTCGCTTGGCATCGTCAATCCCCGTGCGCCGGTGGTGCCAGCGCGGCTTGTCGACGGATAATGCCTGATCGAGATCGTGGTTCCCATCGCGGCCCGATGCTGAAGAGGTCACCTCGCGGAGGCAAGACCTTGTCGGCGGAAGCTCGCGGCGGTTCGCGCCTTCATGGAACCCGTGGATCTCGGCAAGGTTGCGGCCGACGAGCGCCGTGCTTATGATGGGGCTTATCACGGAACCAGCAGAAGCTTATGCCGCAGCCGATCAGAGCGAATCTTGTCGAGATCAACCCATCGCTGGTCTTGCCCAACCCGGGCGATGCCCTGCATGGATGCCCGGTCCACGACCTGCGGGCAAAGCTGCGGCGCTCGGGCTTGCGGCCAACGCGGCAGAGGGTGGCGCTCGGCTGGTTGCTGTTCGCCAAGGGCGACCGTCATGTGACGGCGGAGCGTCTCTACGAAGAAGCGACCGGGGCCCGGGTCGCGATCTCGCTCGCGACGGTCTACAATACCTTGCACCAATTCACGGAAGCCGGCTTGCTGCGGGAAATCGCGGTCGACGGGTCGAAAACCTATTTCGACACTAACCTTTCGAACCACCACCATTTTCTGTTCGAAGACACCAACGCCTTGGTGGACATTCCAGGCTCCCATATCGACGTCGGCGCGGTGCCGAACGCGCCTGAAGGCATGGAGATCGACCGTGTCGACGTGATCGTTCGGCTGCGGCGGAAAGTGGCCGCGTAGCACATGTCCTGCTGTTGCAGATATGCGCCAGCTCGGAAACCATGACGCAATCCCGCAGCCTAGCTTCGGCCCAGGTCCTCGGGTTCAACGCGTGCGGGGGGACATTCGGCCCGAGGTCATGCCGTTAAGCCATTTCGAAGCGAATGATCTGAGCCCCTTCCCACAGCGTCATCCTGCCGAGTGCGGCCAGATCATCCATTCCCGACGTGACCGTGATGAAATGGTTGCCGGCGAGCTGACCCATCTTGGACGCGAAGTGCACGCCCCCATAAGCGAGGAGAATCTCGGTCTCGCTGACGCCTCCCGGGTATAGGAGGATGTGCCCCGGAGCCGGGTAGCTTGTGTGGTTCTCGTAACCGACGTCGAAATCCATGTCGCCGAGCGGGATCCACACGCCTTCGCCGCTCCAGCGGACGTGCACGACCTTGCTCTCGAAGGGCAGCCGTGCCGCGAAGGAGGCACAGGTCTTCGGCGCCAGGGCGACCTCAAGCCTGGCGTCGAACGTGAACGGTCCTGCCGTGATCTTCAGTTTGGTCATCCTGACGGTTCCTCGATTTGCTTGACTTGCCGTCGTTCAAGCGCGGGTCCGGGGCGGGCTCGATCTTCGGGGGCCCGTCGCAGCGAGGCTCGCGTCAGTCCACCTGCTCGCCCGGATAAACGCCCCACAGGTTTGTCTGCTGTTCGTACCCGTCGAAGCCGTCGCCGTAGATGCGGCACCAGGTGCCGTCGCATTTCTTGACGCTGCCGAGCACCCCGGGCTCGAGATTGGCCGCGACGCCCGAGGTTGAACTCGGCTCGCGGTAGAGCGGCAGAAAGCTGTCCTTCTTCCAGGGCGCCACGAGAGCGGTGCGGCGGCCCGATAGAAGCGAATGGAGGACCCAGCCTTCCGACCCCTCGGAATCGCGGATTTTGAGCCAAGTGTCGAATTCGGCCGTAATCTCCACCGGCAAGCCGGCGCGCTGGTAGACCCATGTGGTGCGGTGCTCCTTCGAGGGGCCCTCGTGCAGGTTCACACGGTCCGACTTGAGGCTGACGTAGCGTGGGATCGGCAGCCCGGTTCGCTGGCCGACTTGCGCCTGTTGCGCGTGAAGCGGCGCGACAGCTGGCAGCAGGGAGGCCAGCAGGGCCGCTGCCTTGCGGAAGGAGGCCGCGCGTCGGCGACGCCGGATGCACGGGGATGTCATCGAGCGCCCATCCATGCTGACTCCTTTCCGCAAGGTCGATCCCCTCGGTGGATGTGGGGCGGCGTTGTCGCGCCGAGACAACACGAAAGCGAGGTTCCGACCACAAACGAACGGAGGCTCATTTGAGCCGAGATAAGGTTAACACGGCGTAAAGACGCCGGCCCGCCGACAGCGACGGGTCCTACGCCCCGGTGGTTCTTTCCGGGCTCTCGCAGCGTGACGGCGCGTGGCGACGCCAACATCCGGCTAGGAGCGGGCGTGAAAGGCCGCCCGGATCTGCTCCCACTGCTGGCCGAGCGCCGTCGACGACGTCGGGTGCATCGGCGCTTCCCGCGAAGCGCCGGCCGCTTCGCCGGTGCAGGCCTCCTCCGGTTGCCGGATGCAACGGTCGAGGTAGATCAACCGGGTCTGGAGACGCAAGGATCTCGACGTCAGTTCCTGCAGGTGTTCAGGCAATTGCGAAAAAATCGAAGGGCCAGAGGCCACATCCTGCCTGCCCAATTCTGACTTGTGCCGCTGGGCCTCCGCCTGCACCTGCGTCATCTCGCCTTCGTTGACGGCCCGTTGCACCAGGAGCCACGACGCCAGCTGCATCAGCCGGGTGGTCAGGCGCATGCTCTCGGCCGCATAGGCAAGCGCCAGCGATCGGGGCAATGTCTTGGCGTCGAC
>CAXSEU010000275.1:0-5331 GCA_964236485.1 uncultured Lichenihabitans sp.
TGGCGATTTCACGCACCCGCGACATCGGCACGTCGACGTAGTGCTGGTCCATCGCCTTGCCGAGGATGTGCTGCGAGTGTTCGGCCACCTGGCGGGAGCGCCGCCGCAACATCGCATTGGTTTCCGGTGACCGGTAGGCCGACATGACCTCGATCGGTTGAGCGGAACCGGACTCCCGATACACGGTCCAGATCACGTCGAACAGCCGAGGATCCATATGGGTCGCTTCATCTCGCCGCCAGTCCCGCAAGAACCAGTTCAGCTTCTCCAGCACCCCGGAATCGTACTGGCCATCGACCATGAAGGTGGCGGCGATCGATTCCTTGGTGTGGGCGTGATGGAGGTAGATCGTCCGGGTGTCTCCGTTGGCCTTCGCGTTTTCGGTTGTTCCAGGCGCGAACACGATGCTCCCGGCCAAGACGGCGCACAGGATGGGAAGGACGAGGTGTCTGTTGCACCGGCTTCGCGGCCGCTTCTGTCTCAAATCAGAACTCGCCTGTCTGGCGGCATCGTTCCCGAGGGGGGCGACGCACTATGATGAGCGAAGTGTTGCCGAGAAGCATTAACGATCGGTAGTCGAAGCGGCAAGTTCTCGGGTTTCGGCGTGACCAAAGTCTCTTTAGCGTCACACCGCCCAAAAAAACAGCCGGTTTATTTTCGAGACGCGAAGGCTGCAGGCCGGTACTGCCATATTTTTACCCAATTCAGTTCCCAGCGATCTGCCCGAAAGTCGCCGACGGACCGATCCCCAGCGCCGTCTTCAGCTTCGACGAATAGCCGTAGACATCGTCGCGGACCTGGAGCACGCCGTCGCCGTCCACGAAAGCCGTGAAGTAGACGATGTGGATCGGCAAAGGGTGCGGCAGGGTGATGGTCCTCTCGTCGCCGCCGACGAGACGCTTCACCCGCGCCTCGGTCCATCCGTTGTCTCTTCCCAGCACCGCTTCGGCGAACTTGAAGGGCGCCTCCACCCGGACGCAGCCATGGCTCAGCGCCCGCCGGTCATTGCCGAAAAGCGAACGGGAGTTCGTGTCGTGCAGATAGACCGCGTATTTGTTCGGGAACATGAACTTGATGCGGCCGAGCGCATTGCCGTCCCCCGGCGGCTGCCGCACGTAGGTCTGCCCGCCCCGCTCCACCGTCTCATAGCCGTGATTGGCAAAATAGTTGGGGTCCGCGGCGAGCTTCGGCAGCATTTCCTTCTTCACGATCGACAGCGGGACGTTCCAATAGGGGTTGACGATGATGAATTCCATCGTCTCCGAAAACACCGGCGTCGGCTTGTCGGGCTGCCCCACGACGACGCGGGCGTGATGAAAGACCGTGTCGCCGTGCATCACCTTGACGGTGAAATCCGGGATGTTCACCTCGATGTGGTTCTGGCCCATGTCGCGCGGCAGCCAGCGCCAGCGCTCCATGTTGGCGATGATCTCGTCCTCGAGCCGCTTCGGGTTGCCGCCCGAGAGCACGGCCACGGTTCGGATCGTCAGGACGCCCGAGGCGGGGAGGTGATGGATCTTCTGGAAGCCCGCCACCGCCGCCGCGACACGCGTGTCATAGACGAGGTTGGTGTCTGGCGCGTCGGCGGATGCCACATCGAGGCCGAACCGGGCACGGATGAGCGGCACCCGCGCGTCACGCATTCCCGGCTTCAGTATTGGCCCGTAAGGGATTCGGGCACCCGCCGAGAGGTCGCTGGACCGGCGCAGTTCCGCGAGCTTGTCGCGGAGCAGCGCGTAGCCTTTGTGCGGCGGATTGAAATCATGCAAGGCGTTCCCGGCGTCGGCCGCGTCGATCAGCGTCGTAATGACCCGGGCCGGATCGGCGACCTCGGGCTTCATGGCGACCAGCGGCCCCAGTCGCGACGGGTCCACGCGCCCGCCGGTGGCCTGGTTGGCGTAGGCGACGGCCGCCTCCGTCAGTGAGAGTTCCGCCTTCCCCAAAACGGCCGAGTCGCCCCCGCTCGGAACGAGCACGCCCGTCGCGCGAAGATCGAGCCCGTCTTCCGCCGCGTGATCGATCCGGGCCAGGATCGATCGGCCCCTGGCGTTGAACCTGCCGTCCTCGATCCACAGGGGTGCGAAGTCGCGCGCCGCATAGACGGCCCTCAAGGCCTGCCGAGCCTCGAAGCGCGATTGCTCTTGCGGCTGAACCCGACCGCCGACCGACACCGGTTCGGCACCGACGTAGGCATCCAAAGCCTTTTGCAAGGTCGCGGCATCGAGGATCGCGATGCCACCTCCGGTCACGGGCGCCTGAGCGGTGGCGTCGGGAACCGGAATCGCGACGGCCGGGATCGCGCCGGTCGGGTCGGGAGACCTCGAAGCGGAACCCGCTTGCGGCGGCGGCGCGGCTGCAGGTGGCGGCGGGTTCGGTGAGGCGAACTCACGCGCCGACGCCGGTGGCGTTTGGCCTACGGTGGCCGCGACCGGCACCGAAGTGGGCGGCGGGACGTCGAGTGCGGGTGCCGATGGTTTGAGCTCCGGCGCGACCGGGGGAGCCGCAGGCGCAACCTGCGGAACGGAGGCCAATGTCACGCTCGAGGCGGTGCCCGGTCCTTCGGGCGGAGCGACGCCCTCCGGTTCCATGGGCCGCAAGGCTGCGGGCCTCACCGAGATGGTCTCCCTGCGCGCCGAGGGAGCCGCGGCCCTGGCGCGTCCAACCGGCGCGTAGGCCTGCAGGATGCTGCCGGGATCCGCGACGATGCGCGAGAGGGCCGAATGCGCTCCGTCGCCGGGCTCAAGGTCGGACGGATCGATGTCCACGTTCGCCGGGAGATCCGGAGGGGCGATCCGAACCGCACCGGCGGGCGCGCCGGTCGATCGCAGACCGACGCCCTTATGGGAAAAGGCCCTAGGTTGAGCGCAGACCGGCCAGGCGAGCGCACAGCCCAAAAGCAGCGCCGAGAGAGGAAGTGAGGCGGCCAAACGACGCTGAACGCGCATCTGTCTCTGGTCCCAGTAGGTTACATTCGGTCGACTCGGACGGCCAGGCGACTTCGCTCCGCCGACCCACGTTGAAGCCTCGTTGGGCGACAATCAATCGCCTGGCCTGGGGACAACGGAAGCGCAGGGCCGTATCTTGCGGTTCGTGGCGCGGAAGTGACAGGACCGGCAAGATCCCGGATCAGGCGGCATCCGCTTCCGTGTCGCCCTCGTTCAGGCCATAGTCTTTCATCTTCCGGTAGAGAGTGGAGCGCCCGATGCCGAGGCGCCTTGCCATCTCGGACATCTGCCCCCGGTAATAGTCGAGCGCGAAGCGGATCAGTTCGGCTTCCATGTCCTCGATGCGCCGCACGCTGCCGCTCCCATCGAGCAAGGGCAGCACATTGGGATCGCGGACCTCGACCCGCACGACCTCGCGTTCGGCCGGCCCGGCCGGCGTCGTGGGCAGGGCTGGAACTCGAACCTCGAAGCCATCGACCTGTGCGGCGATCTGGGGAAACTCGGCGAGCGTGAGTTCGCCGCCATCGGCCAGGACGACGGCGCGAAACAAGGCGTTCTCGAGCTGACGCACGTTGCCGGGCCAGTCATAGCGCGAGAGCAGACTCAAGGCCTCGCTCGAGATCCCCGAGATCTTCTTGCCCTCCTCGGCCGCAAAACGCGCCGCGAAGCGCCGCGACAGATCCGGCACGTCCACCCGGCGCGTCCGCAACGGCGGAATGGTCACGGGAAAGACGTTGAGCCGGTAGAACAGGTCCTCGCGGAACCGTCCGGATTTCACGAGTTCGATCAAGTTCTGGTTCGTGGCCGAGACGAGACGTATGTCGACCTTGACCGATCGCTTGCCGCCGACAGGGTCGACTTCGCCTTCCTGCAACGCGCGCAGCAGCTTCACCTGCGCCTCGAGCGGCAGTTCGCCGATCTCGTCGAGGAACAGCGTCCCGCCGCTGGCCTCGACGAACTTGCCGAGGTGCTTTTCGGTCGCGCCCGTGAACGCCCCTTTCTCGTGCCCGAAGAGGATCGACTCGACGAGGTTCTCCGGCAGGGCGCCGCAGTTCACCGGCACGAAGGGCTTGCCCCGGCGGTCCGACGAGCCGCTGATGGCGCGCGCCAGGAGTTCCTTGCCGACCCCCGACTCACCCTCGATGAGCACCGGGATGTGGGACTTGGCGGCGCGCTCGGCGAGCCGGATGGCGCGGGCCATCTCGTCGCTGCGCGTGACGATGTCCCTGAACGTCAATGAGCCGGCGGCGCGGCGCGTCATCCGTCGCACTTCGTCTTCCAGCGCGTCGAACCTCAAGGCGTTCTTGATCGACACCGACAGGCGCTCGGCGCCGACCGGCTTGACCACGAAATCGACCGCGCCGGCCCGCATCGCGGTCACCACGGTGTCGATTGTGCCATGCGCGGTCTGCACGATGGCCGGAACGCCGATCTTCCTCTGCCGCAGATGAGCCAGGACCGCGAGGCCATCCACATCCGGCATCATGAGGTCGACGATGACGAGATCGACGGAGTGCCCTTCAGGACGGTCGAGCCGCGCCAGGGCAGCCGCACCGCCATCCGACACCTCCGCCTCGTAGCCGAGGCGCCGCACCATCGCCTCCATGAGGCGGCGCTGGACGGGATCGTCGTCGACGATGAGAATTGTGGAGGCCATGCGTCCTCTTGATGCGGATGTGTCCGCCGATGACGCATGCTGGTGCACCTCGGTAAATGCTGGCTTAACGGCCGTTCGGGACGCCCCTCGCACCCGGCGCGTCATTTGGCTCGTGACGCGCCGCGATGCTGCCTCTATCTCCCGCTCAGGATTTTCGCGGCCCGCGGTTCCGCGTCGGCACAGGGACGAAACAGACAGATGATTCCATCTCACATGGCGCCTGCAACCGCCTTGGCGCAGTCCTCCGGCACGCGCGGCGAGGTCGGCCCCCTGCCCGAGTGGGATCTCTCCCATCTTTACGCGGGCATGGAGTCCCGGGTCTTCACGGACGACCTCACGCGGGCCGAAGATCTCGCGGAACGGTTCGCGGCGAAGTTCCGCGGCCGGCTCACGGAGATCGCAGGAGCCCCGAATGCAAGCACGGCGCTGACGGAGGCCATCCAAAGCTACGAGACGCTCGAGGATCTGCTGGGGCGCGTCGCCTCCTATGCCAGCCTCCTTTACACCGAGGATACGTCCGATCCCCGACGGGCCAAATTCTTTTCCGACGCGCAGGATCGCGTCACCGCCATCTCGTCGAACCTCCTGTTCTTCGTGCTCGAGCTCAATGGGGTAGAGGACGCGATGCTCGACCGGGCCGCCTCTCGCCCGCCGCTCGCCCGTTACAAGCCCTGGCTCGACGACATCCGCAAGGATCGGCCGCACCAGCTCGATACCAGGCTCGAACAA
>CAXSEU010000276.1:0-5329 GCA_964236485.1 uncultured Lichenihabitans sp.
CGTCCCCGGCGCAGATCGCGCCGCGCTCCGTCGCGGTCTTCATCGAGGCACCGCCGACACCTCCCGGAAGACCAAAGGCAAGGCCCGACGACATGCTCGACCAACTCGCCGACGCCGCCGGCATTCAGCCGGAATGGACGGAGATCCGCGGCAGCAACCACCGGGTCTCTCCCGAGACGAAGCGCGCGCTACTGGCCGCCATGGGCCTGCCTGCCGCGAGCGATGGGGAAGCCCGTGACAGCCTGGCCCGCCTCTCGGACCGCGAGGCTCGCCGCTTGCCGGGCAGCGCCGCCGGCCGCGAGGGCGAGGCGCTGTCGCTGCGCGTCGTCGGTGATCGGCCGCCGCGCGGGCTGACGATCCTGCGCCAGGATGGCAGCGAAGCCTCGCTGAAGCTCGACGCGGGCGAGATGTCGCGCGTCGAGATCAGGGCCGCGGACGGCCGGCCGCTGATGGCCTATTCGGTCACGCTTCCAGCGCAGCCCATTGGCCGGCACCGCCTCTTCGTCGACGACGCGCCCGATGCGGTCTGCTCCCTCACGGTCGCCCCCAGGCGCTGCTATGTCCCCCCCGACGTTCAAGCGGGGACCCGGCTGTTCGGCGTCGCTACCCACCTCTATACGCTGCGGCGCGACGGCGACGGCGGCATCGGGGATTTCACCACGCTCGGCCGGTTTGCCGAAGGCGCGGCGCGTCACGGCGCCGCCTTCGTGGGCCTCAATCCGATGCACGCGCAGTTTGCCCAGTACCGCGAGCGCGCCAGCCCCTACAACCCCTCAGACCGCCGGTTTCTGGACCCGATCTACATCGACGTGATGGCGCCCGAGATTCTGGGCGAGGCGCCGGAGGCGGCCGCGATGCTCGATGGCGCCGCGGACCTGCTCGGCGCATTGCGGGCCGGCACGGCGGTCGATTACCCCAATGTCTGGCTGGTCAAGAAGGCCGTGCTCGATGTGGCGTTCGCCGCCTTCGACGAGCGATGCCGGGCCCTGCCGGGCGACGCCGACGTCCTCGCCTTTCAGGCCTTCGTGGCGGCGGGCGGCGCGGGATTGCGCCGTTTTGCCACCTTCGAGGCCCTCACCGAGGCCTGTCCGGGCCGCCCGTGGATGCAGTGGGACGACCCCCTGCGCCACTCCGCTTCGCCCGAAGCTGAAGCCTTCGCGCGTGCCTACGAGGATCGGCTGCGCCACCATTGCTTCTTGCAATGGGTGGCGGAGCGGCAGTTCGCGCGCGCCGATCGCGCAGGCCGCGAGGCAGGCCTGTCGCTGGGCTTCTATCGCGACATCGCGGTCGGCACCGCGCCCGACGGCGCCGAGGCTTGGGCCGAGGCCGAGACCTTCGCGCGCGGCGTGTCGGTCGGCTCGCCGCCGGATCCGTTCTCGGCCGACGGGCAGATCTGGTCGCTGCCGCCGCCCAATCCCGTCGCGGATGGGACCGGCGAGACCTTCGCGCGCCTGCTCGAGGCCAACATGCGGCACGCCGGCGCCTTGCGGATCGACCACGCCATGGGGCTGCAAAGGCTGTTCTGGGTGCCCGACGGCGCCAAGGGCGCGGACGGCGCCTACGTTTCCTACGATTTCGAGGCCAACCTCGCCGAACTCGCGCTCGCGAGCCACACGGCGAAGTGCCTGGTGATCGGCGAGGATCTCGGCACCGTTCCGGCTGGCTTCCGCGACCGGCTATCGGAAGCCGACATCCTCAGTTACCGCGTGATGTTCTTCGAGCGCGACGGCGCGCGTTTCCTGCCGCCGGACGCCTACCCGCCGAAGGCGGTCGCCTGCGTGTCGACGCACGACCTGCCGACGCTCGCGGGCTGGTGGCAAGGCGCGGAGATCGCCGAGCGGCGCCGGCTCGGCTCGCTGTCGGAGGCCGAGGCGGACCGCGCGGTCGAGGAGCGGCAGGGCGACAAGCAGGCCCTGCTCGAGGCCGTGCATCTCCCGGCGCCAGCAACGGACGGCGACCTCGCGCCCCTGGTCGAGGCGGTACATCGTTTCGTCGCCGCGACACCATCGGTTCTGGCCGTGGCGCAGATCGACGATCTCGTGGGCGAAACGGTGGCGGTCAACCTGCCCGGCACCGATCGCGAGCGGCCGAACTGGCGCCGCCGCCTCGCGCCCGACGTCGAGGCCATCTTCGATAGCCTGCCCGAGGGGTTGCCGAAACGATCGGTGGGGTTGGTGGTCGAGTAGAGCAGTTCCTCAAGCCGTCACATGCTGTGTCAGCGAATGACCTCCACCCTGATGCCCGCAGCATCCGCGATATCCGGCCAACGCTTCTCGGCCGTCAACGCGGGCGCACCTTCCCGCTTGGCAAGAGCCAGGCAGTAGCGGTCTCCGAGAGACAATCCTCGTTTCAGGGTGATCGGCCGGAGCATGCCGGCAAGGTAAGAGAGTTCGGTATCCGCGGCAACAACCTCGATTGGCAAAGGCCGAAGCAAGGCCTCTATTTCATCCCGCCGCGCACCAAGCTTGGCATAATGGCTGACGATCTCGCCAAAGTTTACGGCGCCTATCATGGCGCCATCTAGGGCATCCCTGACCTTGTCGGCTCCAACTTCTCCCAACAACAACGCGAGCAGCGCCGACGCGTCGAGCACGACATTGGTCACTCCTCCTCCGCTTCGCGCGTTCGCGCCGCAAGGAAATCGTCAACCGCTGCGCCTTGTTGGCCGCCCACGAGCTTACGGCTGAGCGCCTGGGCGCGAGCGACCACCTGATCCAAGGTCCTCAGCACGATCGCGTCGCCAGTATCTTCCACGATCACTTCGGCTCCCCTTGAAAGACCATGTCGTCTTCGCAGGTCCCTGGGAAGACTCAACCTACCGTCTGGCATCACCCTGGCTTTCATGACCTTGTTCCAACCGGTTTGGAGCCTTGCAAGCGTTGCATTTCCGGGTCTTTCGACCCGCAGGCGTCGTGGGCCGAGTGTTTCTAATCCTTCGCGCGTTCGACGTAGGACCCGTCTTCCGTCAGGATCACGATGCGGGTGCCCGGCGATATGTGAGGCGGCACCATGGCGCGGGCGCCGTTCGAGAGTTTCGCCGGTTTGTAGGAGGACGACGCCGTCTGGCCCTTCATGGCAGGCTCGGTTTCCATCACCTCGAAGGTGACACGCGCCGGCAACTGGATCGAGACCGGCGTCTCGTTGAAGATGGACAGCATGACCTTCATGCCCTCCTGCAGGTACTGGGCCTGGTCGCCGATGACGTCCTTGGTCACCGTGACCTGATCGTAGGTCTGCTGGTTCATGAACGTGTAACCGTCGGCGTCCTCGTAGAGGTAGCTGTAGTCCATGTCCTCGACGTGGGCGCGCTCCACCTGCTCGGTGGTCTTGTAGCGGTCCGAGACCTTCACGCCGTCGCTGATCCGGCGCATGTCGATCTGCGTCGTCGGCGTTCCCTTGCCGGGATGGAAGCTTTCGGCGCTGAGAACGGCATAGAGTTGGCCGTCCTTCTCGATGATGTTGCCTTTGCGGACCGAGCTTGCGATGACTCTCACGGAATTTACCTTTAGGGGAAGCGGAACGAGACCGGAGCGCTTCCGCTCCAGCCTGCATGACGGGCCGGCACAATAATCATTTTCCTCGAATTGGCCAGAGCAGAGCGGCGCTTTGGCGGCACCCGCGGGCCTCATGATTCCTGCTTCCCCCTCCTGGTCGCCGCACGTCCACGCGGACCGCCGGCCGTTCCTCCTGGCGCGCTCGAAGGTCACGGCCGCGACGCGGCGCTTCTTCGACATGCGAGGCTTCGTCGAGGTCGAAACGCCGATCCTCCAGGTGTCACCCGGAAACGAGGAACATCTCGAGGCGTTCTCGACCGACCTCGTCGGACCGGACGGAGTCGCTCATCGGCTCTATCTCCACACGTCTCCCGAATTCGCCATGAAAAAGCTGCTCGCCGCCGGCGAGCCCCGCATCGTCACCTTGGCGAAAGTGTTCCGCAATCGGGAGCGGACCGGGACCCACCATCCGGAATTCACCATGCTCGAATGGTACCGGGCGGCCGAACCCTATGCGACCCTGATGACGGATTGCGCCGCGTTGCTGCGGGCAGCCGCCGAGGCGACCGGCTCGCGCCGATGGTCGCATCGGGGGCGGGAGGCCGACCCTTTCGCCGAGCCCGAGCGGATCAGCGTTGCCGAGGCCTTCGGGCGTCATGCCGGCATCGATCTTCTCTCGACCGTCGAGGGCTCGGTTGGCAATCGCGACGCTCTCGCGGCAGCGGCAGAGGCGGCGGGCATCGGGTTCGATCGCGAGGACAGCTGGTCGGACATCTTCTCCCGCATCCTCGTCGAGCGGGTGGAGCCGAAGCTTGGCGTGGGCCGCCCGACGATCCTCGACCGCTACCCGGCACCGGAGGCGGCGCTGGCGCAGCCCTGCCCCGACGATCCGCGCGTGGCTGAGCGCTTCGAGCTCTATGTCTGCGGCGTCGAGCTTGCCAACGGGTTCGGCGAACTGACCGACGCCGCGGAGCAGCGCCGACGCTTCGACGCCGCCATGACGGCCCGGCGGAACCGCGGCGCCGAAGCCTACCCGATCGACGAGGACTTCCTGAGGGCGCTCGCCGTCATGCCCCCGGCGAGCGGCATCGCGCTCGGCTTCGACCGCCTCACCATGCTGGCCGCCGGTGCGTCGCGGATCGATCAGGTGCTTTGGCTGCCGGTCATGGATCTTTCGAAGCCATGAACGCTCCGACCGCCAAGACCCTGCGCACGACGGTGGAACTCGCAGGCGCCGGATTCATCGAGGCCGCAGCCGTCGGCCCTCTGGCGGCCGTGGCGGATCGCTATGCGGTAGCGCTGACGCCCGCGCTCGCGGCCTTGATCGACCCTGACGACCCCAACGATCCCATCGCCCGGCAGTTCGTCCCAAGCCTTGCGGAACTCGACACCCGTCCCGAGGAGCGCGCGGATCCCATCGGCGACGCCGCCCACAGCCCGGTGCCCGGCATCGTGCACCGCTATCCGGATCGGGTCCTCCTGACCCTGCTTCACGTCTGCCCGGTCTACTGCCGCTTCTGCTTTCGGCGCGAAAGGGTTGGACCCGGCCAGGACGCCGTGCTGTCCGAAGCCGCCACGGACAAGGCCTTGGACTACATCGCGCGGACGCCCGCCCTCTGGGAGGTGATCCTCACCGGGGGAGATCCGCTGGCCCTGTCGCCGCGCCGCATCGCTGCCGTGATGGCCCGGCTCGGCGCCATCGACCACGTGAAGATCGTGCGGTTTCATACGCGCGTGCCCGTCGTGATACCCGACGCCGTGACGCCGGAGCTGGTGGCGGCGCTGGGCGCCTCCGGCAAGACCACCTATGTGGGGCTCCACTGCAATCACCCACG
>CAXSEU010000277.1:0-847 GCA_964236485.1 uncultured Lichenihabitans sp.
ATGAGACCTCTCCGCCGATGGAGAAACCTTACCTCCTCTGCCCGATTGGGTCAAGCACGTATATAGGTCCCCCTGTTTCCCACGTGGGACCACCTCTCTTCCGCCCTCCCGGGGGCGGGATCGGCCGTCGGCTCCCGCGGAACGCACCGCCGCCGTGCGCAACACGCCGGCCATGCCGAGCTCAGGCCCGGGCGGCGTCCAGGGCGAGACTTTCCCGCAGGATCTTGAGGCCGACAGTTCCACGCGGATGATACGCGGACAGGATATGTGCCGCGACCTCGGTGATCGGGATCGGGCGGCCGAAGTAGTAGCCTTGGATCTGGTCGCATTTCGCGGTGTTGACGAAATCGACCTGCCGATCGTTCTCGACGCCTTCCACCGTCACGGTGACGTTCAACGACCGTCCAAGATCGATGATCGTCTTCACGATCGTGGCGGCTTCGGCCTGCGTCTCGTCGTCGAGCGCCAGCATGAAGGCCCGGTCGATCTTGATCTTGTCGAAGGGGAACTTCCACAGGTAGCTGAGGCTCGAGTATCCCGTCCCGAAATCATCCATGACGATGCCGACCCCGAGCGCCTTCAGCTTGCGCAGCTCGGCGAGGACCCCGTCGCTATCGTCGAGGAGCATTCCTTCGGTGATTTCGAGTTCCAGGCGTCGCGGGTCGAGCCCCGTTTCGGCGAGGATGGTCGCCACGGTTCCGGCGAGGTCGCCGCCCGTCAGTTGCAAGGGCGACAGGTTCACCGCAACCTTGAGGTTCGAGGGCCAGTTGGCCGCCGTACGGCATGCTTCGCGCAAGACCCAGGCGCCGATCTGCGAAATGAGCACGCTCTGTTCGGCGCCGATCAC
>CAXSEU010000277.1:857-2827 GCA_964236485.1 uncultured Lichenihabitans sp.
GAAGGACACGGGCGACACGATGGCCCCCTCTTCATCCCGCATCCGGATCAACGCTTCGAAACCGGCGAGGTGACGGCCAGGCATCTCGACGGCCGGCTGGAAGTAGAGCTCGAACCCGTCCTGCGTCACGGCGCGGCGCAACGCGCGCTCGAGGCTCAGGCGTTCCGCGAGCTCGACGTCCAGGGCGGTCGAGAAGACCGACATGGTGTTCCGGCCGCCCGTCTTGCTGTGGTAGAGGGCGAGATCGGCACTTTTCATCAGCCGGGTGACGTCATCGCCATGCTCGGGTGCGATGGCCAGGCCGACGCTGACCGTGATCGCCACCGCGTGTCCGTTGATATCGAACGGGCGAGCCAGGTCCCGTACGATGGCGTTCGCCAGCGACGAGGCGGCGGCCTTGTCGACGAGGTCAGGCTGCACGACGACGAACTCGTCGCCTCCGATGCGGGCCACGTGATCCGCGCTGGTGACGAGCAGGCTCAGGCGCTGAGCGACCGAGACGATCAGGGCGTCGCCGACATCGTGCCCCAGCGTATCGTTGACGTCCTTGAAGTGATCGATGTCGATATAGTGCAAGGCGCTGTCGGAGCGTGGCCGTCGCGAGAGCGCCGTCTCGACCACGGTCGTGAGCCGGTGCCGATTGATGAGCCCGGTCAGCGAGTCATGGTGAGCCAGGAAATGGATGTGCGCGTCGGCGATCCGCTTTTCCTTGCTGCGGCGAAGCCACGCCAGGGCCGGGATGCCGAAGGCCAGGCCGACGAGGGCCAGGAGGGAGACGCTGGTGACCACCAGCGTCTGGCGATACGCTTCCCGCTTCTCCGTCTGGTCGACATAGGTCTCGATGACCGCCACCGTCTTGCCGTTCAGCGTCACGGGCACATAGGCCTCGGCGAAGAAGGGCGGGCGGAAGGGCGGCTGGCCGTCTTCGGCGTCCACGACGGGATTTCCCGTGGCGATCGAGCGGGCCGCGGCGGGATTGTGCGTCCCGAGGTCCTCATCGTCGTCGTCGCCGAGGTCACCCGAGACCAGTCTGCTATGTCCTCCGGCATCGTAGATCACGTAGCGGAACACCTGTCCGACCTTCTGCACCCGGTCGAAGAACCTCTGGCTCTCCGGTGACGGTTTCTGCCCGGCGGCGATGAGGTCGAGATCCTTGATATTCAGGGCGAGGTAGTTCGCCCAGCCGCGTCCCGTCGTCACGGCGTCGTGGTAGAGAAGGTGATCGACCGTCAGTTTGCCGATGAACCAGGCTGCGGCGAGCAGGGCGACAGGCAGGCCGCAGAGCAGGATCTTGTCCTTCGACGCTTTCTTCAGGATCGCCCGCATCCACCCGTTCCCTGCCTCTGGATGAGGCAGTGTCGAGGCAGGACGATAAGAAAGACGAAATTTTTCGCCCGGCGGCGGCGTGGCGTGACGTTTTGCCCCGAGTGTCGCATTGGCGACCGAAAATGCACGAGCGCCGGCCGGCGCTCAGACGCCTCTCTCCACGACGCGCGTTACATGACCCATCTTGCGGCCGGGACGGGCCAGAATCTTGCCATAGAGATGCAGGGAGGCACCCTCCTGGGCTAGAAGACCTCGCCAGCCCTGCACGTCCTCGCCGATGAGGTTGGTCATGAGGATGTCGCCGCGGCGGCGCGTCGAGCCGAGCGGCCAGCCGCAGATGGCGCGCACATGCTGCTCGAACTGCGATGTCGCGGCGCCGTCGAGCGTCCAGTGCCCGGAATTATGCACCCTTGGCGCGATCTCGTTGACGACGAGGTGCTCCGGCGCTCCCCCGGTTCCCGAAACCACGAACATCTCGACCGTCAGCACGCCCACATAGTCCAGCGCCTCGGCGATCCGCCGCGCCATGGCGAGCGCGTTGGCTTCCGTGGCGGCGTCCACCTCCGCCGGCACCGCGGTGGTCGCCAGGATGCCGTTGGCGTGATCGTTCTCGTTGAGGTCATAGGCCGCGAAGGCGCCGTCGA
>CAXSEU010000277.1:2837-5319 GCA_964236485.1 uncultured Lichenihabitans sp.
TCCAGGATGGAGGCTTGGCCGAGCGACCGGAACGCCACCGCGAGGTCGGTGCCTTCGCGCACGGGCGCCTGTCCCTTGCCGTCGTAGCCGAAGCGTCGCGTCTTCAGGATCGACGGCCGCCCGAGCTGGGCGACCGCCCGCGCCAGCGCCCCGGGATCGTCCACCGCCACGAAGGGGGCGGTTGCCAAGCCGAGGCTGCGCAGGAACTGTTTCTCGACCAGGCGATCCTGCGATGTCTCGAGCGATCGGCTGTTGGGCCGCACCGGGGCGTGCGCGCCGAGGACCGCGGCCGTCTCGGCCGGCACGTTCTCGAACTCGTAGGTGACGAGCGACACCGAAGCGGCGAACCGTGCCAGGGCCCCATCATCGCGGTAATCGGCGACCGTGTGGAACGCCGCGACCTCGAAGGCGGGGCTGTCGGGTTCCGGCGCGTAGACATGCGCCTTCAGGCCGAGCTTGGCGGCCGCCATGGCCAGCATGCGGGCGAGCTGGCCTCCGCCCAGAATCCCGATCGTGTCGCCGGGCGCGATCTCGGGGCCCGCGCCGTCCATCGGATCACTCATCGGCGGGCGTGACCGCCACGGCATCGGACTGGGCTTTCCGCCACGCATCGAGCCGCGCCGCGAGCGCATCGTCCGAAAGCGCCAGGACCGCCGCCGCAAGGAGCGCCGCGTTGACGGCGCCGGCCCGCCCGATCGCCAAGGTTCCGACCGGGATGCCGGCCGGCATCTGCACGATGGAATAGAGGCTGTCGAGGCCGCGCAGCGCCTGCGTCTCGATGGGCACGCCGAACACCGGGAGCGGCGTCATGGCGGCCACCATGCCGGGCAGGTGCGCGGCGCCTCCCGCGCCGGCGATGATCACCCGCAAGCCCTCGGCCTTCGCGGCTTTCGCAAAGGCGATCAACCGGTCCGGCGTGCGATGGGCGGAGACGATTCTGGCCGCATAATCCACGCCGAGACTGTCCAGAACCTCGGTCGCGTGCCTTAGGGTCGCCCAATCGGATTGGCTGCCCATGATCAGCCCGACGGGTACGCTTTTGGCCAAGATGAGGGTCCCGCGAGTCGACCTGCGCCGCCCGGAGCGGCAGAGCGAACGACCGAGTTAAAGCGAAAGCCGACGCGGCGCGCAAGGCGCGACATTCGCCTCGACCGCGCAGCACGTCAGGGGCTCGACAGGGATCCGGCAGGGATCGAACCATGCTATCTGCGGACGCGCAGCCTGCAAGCCAAAGGGGCACCATGGCCTTTCCTCGGAGATCGTCAGCCGTCGTCACGGCTTTGATGTTGATCGTACCCCCGTTCCTGAGCGGCGCCCGGGCCGATGCCTCGCTTCCCCCGCGCTGGCGCAGGACGATGACCAACGACCCGGTGACCAACTATCAACTGGGCAAATTCGCCACCCCGCTGCCGAACCCGCTCGAGGAAGCGGCGCGCATCCTGGTTCTGGTGCGGGTCCTGGGACAGACCTGCGCCGGCGCCACGGTGGACGAAGCCGCCCTGAAGGCGCAGATCAGGCGATCGGGCCTCGACGCCGTATCGGCGCAGAAGCTGGCGGAGATCTCGGCTCGGGTCGACGCCGCGTTCGCGGGCTTCGACTACGAGACCCTGGCCCATCTTTGCGCCGGCATCGACCACCTTTTCGGGCCGGATGGCGTGCTCGGCAGATCCCTGATGAAGCCCGGGGCGGGTGAACCCAAGCTTCCCTTCGACCCACGCAATCCATACCTGCGGATCAAGCCGCTCGTCGAGGAGGAGGGGTGAAGCTTGGCCGCAACGCACCGTCGTGGCCTCACCGTTGCAGGGATTGCGTCCAGGACGAAATCCCTGACATGATGCGCCAAGACGTCGCGAACTCGGCCCAGGCCGTGAGGAACCGAAGCGACGCGGGCGCGAGGGCGGAGGCGGGGATGCAAGGCACCGACGCTGCGGCGAGCATCAGCCTGGAGCGCCGATTCTTTGGCGCCAAGCAGCGCCGCGTGCTGGAGTTCGCGGGCCTCGAGGCTTCGCTGTTCCGCTACGACACGGGCGTCGAGGCGGTCAGGCTGGCGAACGCGCGCGGTCACGTGCTGGTGCTGCCCTTCATGGGGCAGATGGTCTGGGACGCGGTCTTCGACGGCGTCCGGCTCGCGATGGACAGCATGTTCGACGCGCCCCGCCCCGCCGCCACCATCATCGAGACCTATGGCGCGCTGTCCTATCACGCGGGACTCTTGCGCAACGGCGTGCCCTCGGCCGAAGACAGCCATCCGCTTCATGGCGAGATGCCCTGTGCCCGGATGACCGCCGCCGGTCTGTCCTGCGGCACCGACGCGGGCGGGCCCTTCATGGCGGTCACCGGCCTCTACGACCACGCGATGGGATTTGGTGCCCACTACCATGCGATGCCGCGCGTGGTTCTCCGCCCCGGCACGGCCTTCGACATCGAGATGCACGTCGAGAACCTGTCCGCGAAGCCGATGGACCTCATGTACATCTGCCAC
>CAXSEU010000278.1:0-5313 GCA_964236485.1 uncultured Lichenihabitans sp.
TATGATGGTGCTTTGTGCTGGCCGGCGGGCTTGTGCTCGCCTGCTGGCATTCCGCTCCGGCTCAGGCGCCGAATGATCTGCCGGCCTCGGCCCCGCTCCCGCCCATCCAGGAACAGAGCCCACCGGCCAGAGCGCCGGCACCGCCCGAATCGGCTTTGCCACCTTATGAACCGCAACTCGACCGCCTCGCCGAACTGATGGGCGCGCTGGCCTATCTTCGCGACCTTTGCGGCAAGCACGACGGCGCCGAATGGCGTGACCACATGACCGCTCTCCTGGAGGCCGAGGCCACCACTCCGGTGCGCCGCGAGCGGCTCGCCGGAGCTTACAATCGCGGGTTCCGCGGGTACGAGACCACCTACAGCGCGTGCACCCCTTCCGCTGAACTGGTCGTTCTGCGCTTCCTTGCGGAAGGAAGCCGGCTGACCCGGGAGCTCTCCACCCGCTTCGGGGGTGGTTGAGCGAGTTTCCACAAAGCCGAGCGGCCGCGTTAACGATTCGACAGGAAAACCGTAGCGGCCAGCCGCATTCACCATCATGTTGCGGTTCCATGAGCAGTGCCAGTCAGACCTCCGAACGGAACGATGCCGCCGAGTGCCGGCATTCCGCGCTCTCGATCGTGATGGAGGCCTTCACCGAGGCTCACCTCGACGGCTTGCCCGAGGACAGCATGACCCAAGCGGCCCTCTTCGTCGCCTTTCAGAAGCTCGTGTCCTGCTATGGCGAGGACGCGGTGGTGAAGTTCGCGGAGCGCCTGCCGGAGCGAATCAGGCAAGGGGAGTTCTCCATCGCCAGCCGCCAGTAGCGGCCGAGGGGGCGCCGGACGCCTGAACACCCATCTTCGAGGTTCGCTGTCCATCTCGACGATAACCGTGTCGGCATGATGCAGGGCGCACCCGAAACCGGCGAGCGCTCGCGAACGTTGCGGTGAGTGCCCTTGCCCCAATCGCCTGGTGACAGCAGTGACCGATCGCAAACTCTCGGCCTATCGGGGCAAGCGGAATTTCGAGGCGACCCAAGAGCCCAGCGGCGCCGTCGCGGTCGCGCCCGGCGAGGCGCTGCGCTTCGTGGTCCAGAAGCATGACGCGACGCGTCTTCACTACGATCTGCGTCTCGAACTCGATGGCACGTTCAAGAGCTGGGCGGTGACACGCGGGCCATCGCTCGATCCGAGCGAGAAACGCCTCGCCGTCGAAGTCGAGGATCATCCGCTCGACTATGGCGATTTCGAAGGAACCATCCCAAAGGGGCAGTATGGGGGTGGCACCGTGATGATCTGGGACCGTGGGACCTGGACGCCGGAGCAGGCCTCGGCGGAAGCCGCGCTGGCGGAGGGCGACCTGAAGTTCACCCTGCACGGGCGGAAGCTGAACGGCAGCTGGGTCCTTGTCCGGATGAAGCACGATCGCACGGGCGGCAAGCGCACGAACTGGCTGCTGATCAAGCACCGGGACGCTGAGGTTCGCGAAGGCGAAGCGGACCGCGTCCTCGACGATGACCGTTCCGTCGCCTCCGGCCGCCCCATGCAGGACATCGAAGCCGGACGCGGGCGCAAGCCGTCCGCCTTCATGACGAAGGCCTCGGCGAAGGAGGAGTCGGTGCAGCCCAAAGCCGAGCCGAAAACCAAGGCCAAGCTTAAGCCGAAGCCCGCCAAAGCCTCGTCCAGCCCGGCGTTTATCGAACCCCAGCTATGTACGTCTCTCGAGCGACCGCCTTCGGGCGACGATTGGGTGCACGAGGTCAAGCTCGACGGCTACCGGCTTCAACTCCGTGTCGAGGCGGGGCAGGCCCATCTCCGCACGCGCAAGGGCCTCGATTGGACGCCGAAGTTCGGCGCCATGGCGCGTGCGGCGGCCTCCCTGCCGGACTGCATCATCGACGGCGAGGTGGTGGCGCTGGATCACAACGGATCTCCGGATTTCGCCGCCCTCCAGGTTGCGCTGTCCGACGAAAGCACGGACGACTTGGTTTTCTTCGCTTTCGACTTGCTGTTCGAAGGCAGCGAGGACCTTCGCACCAAGCCGCTGGACGATCGCAAGACTCGGCTGAGCGGGCTTCTGAGCGACGCGGGCGCCAAGGGCACCTCTTCGCTCGTGCGCTATGTCGAGCATTTCACCGCCGCCGGCTCGGCGATCCTGCTGGCGGCATGCCGCATGTCGCTTGAGGGAATCGTGTCGAAACGGCTCGGCGCCGCCTATAAATCAGGGCGGTCCGAAACCTGGACCAAGGCCAAGTGCCGCGGCGGGCAGGAGGTCGTCATCGGCGGGTGGGCCGAAACCAACGGCGCGTTCCGCTCGCTTCTCGTTGGCGCGCACCGCGGATCGGGGCTGGTCTACCTCGGACGCGTCGGCACGGGCTTTGGCCGGGACATGGTGAAGCGCATCATGCCGGCTTTGCAAGAAGCGGCCTCCACGAGAAATCCCTTCGAGGGCAGGATGGCGCCGAAAGCCGGCCGCGACGTCCACTGGCTCCGGCCCGACCTCGTCGCGGAGATCCAGTTCGCCGGCTGGACCGCCGACGGCATGGTGCGCCAAGCCTCGTTCAAGGCGTTGCGCCGCGATAAGCCGGCGGAAGAGGTCGAGGCGGAGCAGCCCGCAGCGCACCAGGCCCTGGCCAAGCCCATAGCCGCGAAAGCGGAGGCGCAACCCAAGGAGGCTCTGCGGGAGGTGCCTCGGGGCAAGGCTGTCGTCATGGGCGTGCCGATATCCCATCCCGAGAAGATCCTGTGGCCAGCCAACGCGCCAGAGCCGGACTTCACCAAGCTCGATCTGGCCCGCTACCTGGAGGCCGTCGGGTCGACCATGCTGCCCCACATCCAGGCCCGCCCGTGTTCGCTCGTCCGGGCTCCCGACGGCATCGGCGGAGAGCTTTTCTTTCAGCGGCACGCGATGCCAGGAACATCGAGCCTTCTGACCCTGGTGACCGTGACCGGCGATCGGAAGCCCTACCTGGCTGTGGAGCAGATCGAAGGCCTGGCGGCGCTGGCGCAGGTGGCTGCGAGCGAACTCCATCCGTCCAACTGCCGACCTCATCTGCCGGAAACCCCCGGCCGCTTGATCTTCGATCTCGATCCTGCACCCGAACTCCCCTTCTCGCGCGTCATCGAGGCCGCCAAGGAACTGCGCGAGAGGCTGAACCGCATCGGGCTCGTGGCCTTCGTCAAGACCACCGGCGGCAAAGGGCTGCACCTGGTGACGCCGCTCGCGCCGGACGATGCCCTCACCTGGCCCGAGGCCAAGGACTTCGCGCGGCGCGTCTGTGCCGAGATGATGGCCGACAGTCCCGAGCGCTATCTCGTCACCATGTCCAAGAAGGCGCGCGAGGGGAAGATTTTCCTCGACTACCTGCGCAACGATCACCTTTCCACGGCGGTCGCGCCGTATTCGCCCCGGGCTCGACCTGGGGCCCCGGTTTCGATGCCGCTCGAATGGGAGCAGGTCCGCGAAGGCCTCGACCCGCATCGGTACACGATCCGCACGGTGCCGCCCCTGTTGAAGAAGCATCGTGCCTGGGACGGCTACGACGACGCGGCCCGCCCCCTGCCCCACCAGCCCCAAACCACGGCGAACACCAGGCGCTCCCGTTAGACGAGGCTCGCGGGAGCGCAGCGCCGGGGAACTTGCACGGCCGGCGGTTCGGCTTATCTCGGAGGAAGCCAGGGGGAGAACATGCAGGCGGCGTTGCTCGAGGATCGGGGTGTGATCGAAGTCGGCGGGCCCGAGGCGGAGGACCTGCTCCAGCGTCTCTTCACCAACGATGTTCTCGGGCTCGAGCCGGCGGAGGCTCGCTATGCCGCGCTGCTCAGCCCTCAAGGCAAAATTTTGGCCGACTTCCTCGCCGTGGCCGGCTCCCCGGTCGACGAAGGCACGAAATCCTTCCTCCTCGACTGCCCGCTTCAGCTCGCGCCGGACCTCGTACGCCGGCTTATGCTCTACCGTCTGCGCGCCAGGGTGACGATCGCCGACCGCAGCGGCGACCTCGGTGTCGCGGCGTTCTGGCCGGACGCGCCGGACTTCGGCGGTGTCTATCGCGACCCGCGTTCCGCGGATTTGGGCTTTCGCCTCATGGCGCCTCACGCGGAACTCGCGGCGCTGGCGCCGACGGGAAGCAGGGACATCTATCGGTGTCACCGGATCCGCGCCGGGATACCGGAAGGAGGCGTTGATTTCGCCTACGGCGAAACCTTTCCGCACGAGGCCAACCTGGACAGGCTGCACGGCGTCGATTTCACCAAGGGCTGTTACGTCGGCCAGGAGGTCGTCTCGCGCGTTCAGCACCGCGGCACGGCGCGAAAGCGCGTGGCTTTGGTATCCTTCGAAGGCGACCCGCCGCCTGTCGGCGCCGAGATCGTGGTCGGCGAGATCGCCATCGGCACGATGGGTTCCTCGATGCGCGGACAGGGCCTCGCCATGATAAGAACCGATCGCGCGGCCGAGGCCGCGGCCCTCGGCGCTGCCGTGACGAGCGCCGGAACGAAACTCATGATCGCGGTTCATTGACGGGTCAGCGCCTGTCGGGGATCAATCGCTCGAACGCCGCGTTTGCATCCCGGCAAGCGAATCCCGGCTCAGCCCGATCGCGACGGACTTGCACCTCGAGGCGCCTGCCCGGAGCCCGACCATCATCCGGAGAGGAGGCACAAGCCGGTGAAACTTATAGGAACTTGCCTGTTCGTCATGCTGGGACTGGTGTCAACCGCCATGGCGGCCCAGCATCGCGGCAGCCCCGATGATCAGGCGGCCTGCACGCCCGACGTTTACAGCCTCTGCAGCCAGTACATTCCGGACGAGGACGACATCGTTGCCTGCTTGCAGCGCAAGAAGGTCCAGTTGTCGCCGGCATGCCATGAGGTCTTCTCCCGGCCCGACAGCGCGCCCGCAAAGCCCGACAACGACGAGGATTAGGCGTTCGCCGCCGCTCGGCGGGTGACGGGGCGAGCCTACTCGTCCTGGTCCGCCTCGAAGGCCGGGGTCTCATCCTCGATCGGGACCGCGTAGACCCCGCCCAGCCATCGGTGAAGATCGACGTCCGCGCAGCGCTGCGAGCAAAACGGGCTGACCGCGGGCGCGGCAACCCTTCCACAGATCGGGCACCTTTTGCTCGGAGGCCAGGATGGATCGACTACAACTTGGCTCGTGATCTTGCTGGACATCGAGGTTCCGTAGGGACGCCGGTCAGTTGGAGTTCTGCCGAGACGAATAGGCCGGGAAGCCCTCGCCGACCAGCAGCGACAAGGTTTCATAAAGCGGAAGGCCCACGACCGACGAGTAGGATCCGACGATCTTCACCACGACGAGCACGGCAGCGAGACCC
>CAXSEU010000279.1:0-1605 GCA_964236485.1 uncultured Lichenihabitans sp.
GGCGGCGTAGCCTTTCCTTCTTTCGGCGTCTCCTGCGGCCCCTCTACCAACGCCGGGGCGAGGCGTGAGGGTCTGCGGACGATCTCCGCCGGTTCGCTCGACCTGTCGACGGTGAAACCGCGTGCGGTGGCGGCCCCGAACCCGCCCGCCGGTGCGCCAAGCGCCGCGCTTCTGGCAAGGATGATCCCTGACACGACATCCATCGGGGTTTTGACCGAACTCCAGGCGCCCGCCATGGCACGGCCGAACACGGCGAGGACCACTCCGGCGAGGACCAGCGCCACCAGTGCCTCGACCAGCGTGAAGCCCGCCTGCCCCTCCGCCTGCCTCGTCGCCCGTTCACCCGCCATCGAGAACGTCGATATGCCCGTCGACCCAGTTGACCCGGGCGCGGATGATGCGGCCGCCGCGACTGAACCGAAGTGAGCCACCGCAGTTCGTGCCGTCGGCCCGAAAGAGGATTTCGGCCGCCCCCTCCCCGGCCGGACAATTGCCGCCCGCCACGAGGTCGAAACCGACGTCCGCCGGGATCGTCACCGCGTTGCGGCCGGCCCGCAGGGTCCGCCCGGCGGCATCGTAGCGCGCGCCCACAGGGCTGCCTCCGGCGATGGCGGCCGTCCGGGCCTCGCGCAGCACCGAAACGGAAGAACTCACGAGGGCAAGCAGGCGGGACGGGGTCGTCGTCAAGGGGGCGGAGGGAAACGCGAAGCCGACGATCAGCATCGTGATGGCGAGGGCCGCCACGACCTCGATCAACACGTAGCCAGCGCGCGGGTCGCACCGGACGGCAGGCGCAGGAGCAGGCGAGCCAATGCCGCCGCCATCCGGCCCGTCACCAACTGGCGATCTGATTGGAGCCTCCCCCGGCGTCGCCGGCTTTCCCCCCGGGGCCGTTGGACGTGATCTCGTAGGGCCGGCTGTTCTGGCCCGGCGCCCGGTAATTATAGGGGTTGTTCCAAGGATCGCGCGGCACCGCGGTGCCCTTCACGTAAGGTCCTCCCCAGTTCTGCACGTTCGAGGGCCGGGCCGTCAGCGCCGCGAGGCCCTCCTGTGAGGTGGGATACCGCCCCGCGTCGAGGTAGAACAGATCGAGGGCGTTCTTGAAACTCTCGATCTGAATATGGGCGGTGCGAACCTTGGCTTCGGCCAATTGATTGAAGACGCGCGGCGCCACGAGGCCCACGAGCATGCCGATGATCGCCAGGACCACCAGCATCTCGATCAACGTGAAGCCCGCCTGCCCGGCCGGGACGATCCTGGCGCGGCCGGTTCGATCCCGGAGCGCGACGTCGTGCTGCTGGGATCCATCCATTTCATCACCCTTCGACATGCCTACAAGACCGATTGGTTGACGCTGACCAGAGCCGACATGATCGTGACCATCAATCCGCCGATGAGCCCGGCGATGGCCACGATGGCGACCGGACCGATCAGGCCCGAAACGCCGTCGAGCCGTTTCTCCAGCTGCCGCGCGTAGAGCGCTCCCGCTTCTCCCGTGACCCTGGCGAGTTCGCCGGTTTCCTCGCCGATGCGAACCATGCGGATCGCCACCGGCGGCAGCAGCTTTACTCCGCCGAGCGCCTCATGCAAACGGCCGCCTCGGCG
>CAXSEU010000279.1:1615-3157 GCA_964236485.1 uncultured Lichenihabitans sp.
GTCCGGCCGCCTGGTCTTGCGGCATCCTCGGGCACCTTGAAGGCCGCGGTCAGCGGCACGCCTTGGCGAAGCAGGACGGACAGGTTCGACAGGAACCGGGATGTCCGCCAGAGCTGCCAGAGCCCGGCGATCACGGGCAGGGACAGGAACCCCTCGGCCAGGGCGCCGCGGATGCGCGGCGTCCGCCACGCGACCAGCCCCAGCAGCAGGAGTCCAGCCAAGCCCATCGCGAGTTCCGTCTCATGCGCGATGAGGCCGTCCGAGAGGGCGAGGACGATCTGGACGAGGACACCTGGATCGTTGCCGCTGTCCGCGAAGAGGCTGGAGAACTGCGGAATGACCTGGAGGAGGAAGAAGACCAGGACACCGATGGCCGACAGGACCAGGAAGGCCGGGTAGCGCAAGGCGCCCGTGACCTTCTCCTTGAGGCGGTGCGTCCGCTCCCGCTCCGCCGCCACGGTCTCGAACACGCCGTCGAGATCGCCCGTCGCATCGGCCACTTTCGCCATGGCGACGATGTCCCGCGTGAAGATCTCGGGATGCCGCTCCAGCGCCTGGACGAAACTCGAACCGGCCAGCACTTCGCCACGCACGCCCCTGACGACGCGGGCGAGGCGGGCCGGCAAGCCCTTGGCCGCGAGGTCGAGGGCTTCGTCGAGCGGCAGCCCGCTGCGCAGCATCAAAGCGAATTCGCCGAGAAAGGCCGTGACGGCGCGCGGACTGGGGGGCGAGGACAAGAAGCCGTCGCCATCCTGCTTCACCTTGTCGAGCGAGAGGAGCATGACGCCCCGCTGGCCGAACTCGGCCGCCGCCGCGGCCGCATCCGCCGCCACGGTCTCGCCGGCGAGCGATCTGCCTTCGGGCGACACGGCCGTGTAGCGAAAGCGCGCCATGGCGCGGCTCAGCGCAGGGCGGCGACGCGAAACACCTCGTCGACCGAGGTCAGACCCTCGATACAGCGGGCCTTCCCGTCCTCGACGAGCGTCGCCATGCCGTCCGCGATGCCGGCCGTCTCGATGGCGGCCTCGTCGGCCCCCGCGAGGATCAACCGGCGGACTGCCTCGGTAATCTCCAGGCACTCGAAGATGGCGCGCCGGCCGCGGTAGCCCGTGCCGCCGCACCGCTCGCAGCCAACAGGTTCGTAGAGCTCGGTTCCAGCCGGGATACCAAGCCCCACGATGCGGGGATTGCGTTCGAGTTCGCGCCGCCCGACCGTGACGGGCTTGCGGCAGTCGAGGCACAGGGTGCGAAGCAGGCGCTGACCCACCACGGCCGTCAGGGTCGAGGCGATGAGGTAGCGCTCGACCCCGATGTCGACGAGGCGGGTGATGGCCGCGGATGCCGTATTGGTATGAAGGGTCGTCATCACGAGGTGACCGGTGAGCGAGGCCTGGATGGCGATCTTCGCGGTCTCGGCATCGCGCACTGGGCGGTCAAGTCGTGCTCTTCGGTGGAGCATCGGGCGTACCCGACAAGTAGTGCCCTCACAGCGCACCTCGTGAGTTGGGCCGGCTCGAAAGGAGTCCCCCCGGATACCGGCAG
>CAXSEU010000279.1:3167-4894 GCA_964236485.1 uncultured Lichenihabitans sp.
GCCGATGAGGATCACGTCCGGATCCTGGCGCATGAAGGCCCGGAGCGCGGTGGCGAAGGTCAAACCGACGGCCGGCTTTACCTGGGATTGGTTGATGCCGGGGATCTCGTATTCGACAGGATCCTCGATGGTCAGGATCTTGCGGGTCGCGTCGTTGAGCGAAGCCAAGGCGGCCGTCAAAGTCGTGGTCTTGCCCGAGCCGGTCGGACCCGTGACGACGATCATGCCGTGCGGCTGGCCGAGCTTGTCGCCGAGGATGGCGCGATCACGCGGGTTGAAACCCAACTGATCGAATTCGACGAGGCGTCCGCTTCTGTCCAACAACCGCAGAATGGCTGACTCGCCCGTCGTGGTCGGCATCGTCGCCACACGGATGTCGAAATCACGTCCCCGGACCTTGATCCGCATGCGCCCGTCTTGCGGCTGGCGGTGCTCCGCGATGTTGAGGCCCGAGAGGATTTTGATCCGCGATACTATGGCGCGAGCCGGGATGCCGCGTGATGCCGGGATGGTCCGCAGCACCCCGTCCACCCTCACCCGCACCTGCAGATCGCGGTTCAGGGGTTCGAAATGGATGTCGCTTGCCCGCAAGGCGACCGCCCGATCGAAGAGATCGTCGAGCGCTCGCACCACCGGAGCCCCGCTTGCGAGGTCGCGAAGGGCATCGGAATTGTCGGGTCCGGCCTCGGCCACCCCGGCGTCCTCCGCCGTCGCGGCAAGGTCGGCGTGCAGTCCCCCGTCGGCGTCGAGGACCAGTTCGATGTCCTCGTGGGTCGCGATGTCGAGAGCGACGCGACCCCCGAGCGTGACCACGATGGCATCGATCGCGTCGACGTTGAACGGATCGGCGGTCGCGAGCCGCAGACCGCCATCGGGTCCGCGGTAGGGGAAGAGGCCCGCATCGTGCAGGAACGGCAGGGAGAACTCGCCCGCAAGCGATGTCCCTTTGCGCAGCGTTTCGAGACCGGCGCGGGGGAGGCCTTGCGCCTTGGCGAGAAGGTCGGCGAAGTCGGCCGGCTTCAGGCGCGACGCGCCAAGTAGCCGCTTCCCCCAAGACACCGAATTGTCACCGTTTCGCCGCACCGCGTCAACATGGTCGCTGGCGAGCACCCCCATTTCCATCAAGCTTCGCGCAAAGTCAGCGTGGTTCATAAGGGTCGGCATATCCCGTGACATGGACGGCAAGACACCGTTACTATATGAGAGATCCAGGGTTTGCGGACAGCAAAAGGTGCCACACAGCGCGGTTTTTTCTTTCGACTTCATCAGGATCACAGTCCCGAACTGGAATTCGTGCTTGACAGCTACAGTTTTCCTACAAACGCGACGCAGGCGCCTGGTGAAGTCGGCCGGCCTGTGCTTGGTCCTGGCGCTGATCTCCGGCTGCGTCGAACAGGGCGCGCCCAATGTCGTGGCCTCGGTCGGCTCCGACAACATTCCGACCGTGGACTTCAGCGCCCGAAGCCCGGCGCCGAAGGATGCCGGCTACGGGACCGCGCTCGAGGGCAAGCGCGGCGGGCCGCAAGTCTTTCAGGGCACCGAACCCCAGCCGATGGCTTCCTCCGCGCCCGCCGGCGACGACCGGGTCCGGTATGCGGATGCGAGCGATAGCTTCGTCGCCTCCGGCAACGGCTATCAACTCAACTTCGACAACGCCGATGTGGGCGCCGTCAGCAAGGCGATCCTCGGCGACATCCTGAAGAGCAACTACCTCATCGACAAGCGGG
>CAXSEU010000279.1:4904-5292 GCA_964236485.1 uncultured Lichenihabitans sp.
CACCGGCCAGGTCACGCTCACCTCGTCCCAGCCGGTGCCCAAAACCCGGCTCGTGTCGCTTCTGGAGAGCTCGCTCGCCTCGGTCGGCGCCTCCGTGATCAAGGAACGGGACCTCTACCGCATCGTGCCTTCCGCGGATCCGGGCGGGATGGGCGCGGTCGATGCCCGCAACGGGGGCGAAGGCTTCGGCACTTCGGTCATCACCGCCCACTACATGCCGGCGGCAAGTCTGGGCCACCTCCTCGAGGGGTTCGGCAGCCGCCCCGGGTCGATCCATGCGGATGGACCGACCAACCTCGTCATCGTCCAGGGCACGGAGGCGGAGCGCCGCGCCGCGGTGGAGGCCGCCAACACGGTCGACGTCGACTGGCTGAGGTCGAAATCCGTC
>CAXSEU010000280.1:0-243 GCA_964236485.1 uncultured Lichenihabitans sp.
CGCGGCAAGCGTGTCTCGGCCGACTTCGTGGCTCACGTCTACTGGGTCGACCGGCCCGGCCAGGTGCGCGGTATCACGTGGTTCGCGCCCGTCATCGTGCGGATGAAGGACTTCGCCGACTACACCGATGCTCAGCTGCTCCGGCAGAAGATCGCAACCTGCTTTGGCGCCTTCATCAGCACCGTGGACGGCGCGGCGCCCGACCTGGACGACAGTGGCCGGAAACTGCCTGTCACCGCGACG
>CAXSEU010000280.1:253-5290 GCA_964236485.1 uncultured Lichenihabitans sp.
CGGGTACGCCGATCGAGAGCATGGAGCCGGGCGGCGTCAACTACGGGCGAGAGGGAGAAACGATCACCTTCACGACCCCGCCGCAGGTCACTGACTTCGGTCCGTACACGAACACGACCATGCACGAGATCGCGTCTGGTCTCGGCGTGACCTATGAGGCCCTGACGGGGGACCTGAGTCAGGCGACATATAGCGGCGGTCGGCTGGGGCACCTCGAATTCGACCGCAGCGTCGACTCCTGGCGCTGGAATATGCTGGCGCCGCAGATGCTGGACCCCATCCAGTCGTGGACCACGGATGCGGTGAGCGTGGTGACCGGATCGAGCGAGCCGTTCAAGCTCGACTGGACACCACCGGAACGCATCCTGATCGACGTTCAGGTGGAGAACAGCGCCGCCAAGGACGCCATCCGCAACGGCTTGTCGTCGAGGAGCGAAGAGGTACGCAAGCGTGGCCTCGATCCCCTTGCACTCGACGCTGAGATCGCCGCCGATAACGCCCGTGCCGACGGGTTGGGCCTAGTGTTTGACTCCGATCCGCGTGCCGTGTCCGGCAGGGGTGTCTCCCAGAAGCCGGACGCACCACCGCCTGGCAAAAGCAAGAAGCCGCCAGCGGCTGCCGCGACACCCGGCGCCTGAAGGACACCGCTTATGAATGGCACCCGTTCGCTCGTCAGCAATGGCGGGGTGATTCTCTATGGGGTCATTGACCCGAGCGACCCCAGCGGCATCCGGGCGATCGACGTCATCGACTCGCTGACGGAGATTGCCGACGCCCCCTTCGTCTTGGCCCGGATCAACTCGCCGGGCGGCTCGGTGATCGAAGGGCTGGCGATCTACAATGCTCTTCGGGGCTGCGGAAAGCCCGTGACCGTTCAGGTCGATGGCGTCGCCGCCTCGGCCGCCAGCATCGTCGCCATGGCTGGTGACAAGATCGTCATGGCCGAGAACGCGACGATCATGGTGCACGACCCCTGGGCGCTCGCCATGGGCACGTCTGACGCTCTTCGTAAATCCGCCGACGAGATCGACCGGCTCAAGGCCATCATGATCGGCATCTACGCCGGCCGTACTGGCCTCGATCCAGACGAGGTCACGGCCCTGATGTCCGCTGAAACCTTCATGTCTGCGGGCGACGCCATTGATCGCGGGTTCGCGGACGAAGTCATGCAGGAGCTGAAGGTTGCGGCCTGCGCGACGCTCGATCCTTCCACCATGGCGCACCTGCTGCTCGCCAAATCCACCGTTCGGGCAAAAGCCCCGATTACTGCGGCCCCGCCCGCGAAACCCAAGGAAAAAGCTATGACGACTTCCGCCGAAAGCGGTGTTCCCGGCGGGAAAAAGCCCGCTGTCGCCGTGCATGTCCATACCGGCGCGCCGCCCGTTCCCGTCGTGACGGAAGCCGCTCCCGACCTCCTTGCGATCCGCGCCGAGGCCACGAAGAACGAGCGCGAGCGGGTCCACGGCATCTCGCATGCGATCCGCGCGGCCAAGCTCGACGCCGCTTTCGGTGACGAGATGATCCGTGCCGGTACGCCGCTGACTGAGGTCCACGCGAAGATCATCGACAAGTGGGCGGAGGTGCAGGCCGCCCGTTCCGACAATCCGCCGGGTGGCGAGCGCCCGTCAGGCGCCGAAGTCATCAAGGATGGTGCGGACAAGTGGGCCGAAGGTGTCACCCAGGGCATCATGATGCGCGCTGGCATGATCAAGGCCGACCGCTCGAACGAGTTCGCTGGCCTCACCCTGTCCGAGGTCGCGCGCGAATCCCTCAAAGTGCTCAACATCAAGACCGGCGGCATGAACCGCATGGACATGGTGGGGCGCGCCTTCACGGTCCGCGCCGAGGGCCCCGGCTTCAACTCGACGTCGGACTTTCCCACTATCCTTCAGAACGTCGCGTTCAAGTCGATGATGCGGGGTTACACGGAAGCCGACGAGACCTTCGACAAATGGACCGGCAAGGGCACGCTGAGCGATTTCCGCCCGGCTTACCGAGTCGACTCGGGGCTCTTCCCGGCGCTCGACAAGATCGACGAGGGCGCCGAGTATAAGTATGGCACCCTGACCGACAGCGGCACGCAGGTTGTCCTTGCCACTTACGGGAAGATGTTCGCTATCACCCGGCAGGCGATCATCAACGACGACCTGCATTACTTCGACAGGGTGCCCATGAAGATGGGGCGCGCCGCGAAGCGCACGATCGGCAATCTCGTCTATGCCATCCTGAACACCAACCCGCTCATGCAGGATGGCGCGGCGCTGTTCAGCACGGCACATGGCAATCTTTGGGCCGGAGGCGTCGCGCCGATCGCCAGCACGCTGTCTGCCGCACGCGTCGCCATGGCGCGCCAGAAGGACGATGCCGGGTTGTCCACGGGCGTCGGCATCGTGCCGAAATACATCCTTCTGCCTCCCGAACTGGTGGATCCCTTCACCACCGTCCTCAAGGCGGAATACCTGACTGGCGATGCCGGCCTGCAGCCCAACTACGTCAAGAACGCCGCCGAGCCGATCAGCGACAATCGTCTCTCCGCCGGCTCTTGGTTCCTCGTCGCCGACGCAGCCCTCACCGATACGATCGAGGTTGATTATCTCGACGGAAATGAGGAGCCCTTCATGGATCAGCGTCAGGGTTGGACCGTGGATGGCGCCGAGTTCAAGGTCCGCATCGATGCGGGCGTGAAGGCGCTGCACTGGCGTGGCTTATATAAGAACCCGACCGCCTAGTCTTCGGCCTGACATGCCGCGCCGCGAGGCGCACGTCCGCCCTCAACACCGGATCACCTCATCATGCGTAATTTCATTCAACAGGGCGACACCCTAGACGTCGCTGCTGCGTCGAACGTCGTGTCGGGTCAGCTCGTCTTCCTCGGAAGCCTCTGCGGTGTCGCAACCACCACGGCGCTCGCCGGCACCACCTTCGCCCTGAAGACCACGGGTGTTTTCGAGTTCGTCAAGAACTCGGCCGAGGCCTGGACCGTCGGCGCCAAGGTCTATTGGGACACCACCAACCTCTGGGCCACCACGACGGTCGGCAGCAACGCCCTGATCGGGCGCGCCGCCGAGCCTGTCGCTAACCCGTCCTCGGTCGGGCGCGTGCTGCTGTCCCGGTTTGGCGCGTGATGGACTTCGATCGGCTTGTCATCGCTCCGTTGATGGGCATCTTCGGCAAGCCGATCATCGTCACGCCGACGGTCTCTCAGCCGGGCATGCCGTCCTACGTGGCTCGGGGCGACTTCCGGATCAGCAACATCGACATGTCGCTTCTTGGCGGCGGGATCGAATCTACGCAGACGATCGCGATCGGGCTGCGCAAGGCCGACTTCCTTGTGTTTGTGGTGCCCGAAGACGTGATCACGGTCGACGGGGTGGATTACCTTGTCGATGACACGGACGACGACCCGCAGGGGCACTCGATCGTGACGCTGAAGCGGGTCTCGAATGACGACTGACGCGAAAGCAATCCACGCCGCGATCTACGACCTCCTGAAGCCACTGGAAGGACCTCGGTTCAAGAAGGTCCGCAAGGTTCCGGTGCGCCAGTTGCAACCCGAGGAGACGCCGACGCTGTCGGTGTTTCGGTCCGAGGAGGATTGGCAGCCGGACGGCGACGCCAACGCTGGCGAGCCGAGCTTCGTGCACGAGTCCACGATCACCTTGGCCGTGCTGCGCGGTTTCAAGAAGCCGGAGGATCTCGATGACCTTGTCGATGCCGACATGGATATCATCGAGCCGCTTCTTTTGCAGAACACCGACCTGCTCGCGATGTTTGAAGGCATCACGCGGGTGCGCCGCACCTTGTCTTGGCCGCAGCTCGGCGATGCCTATTACGTCGAGTCTGTGCTGGAGCTGACGGTTCAATATCGGACCGTGTGGGAGCCCATCGTTCCGGACAACCTCCTGAAGGTCGTCACCACGCATCCTGCCGTCTGGAGCGGACCCATCCAGGTCATCGAATTCGAGGAACAACCATGACAACCGTCCAGGTAAAGCCGGCGCCGGGCCTTTCGCCCGAAGCGGCTCGCGCCATCACGCATCCGGCCAGCGGCGGCCTGCTCGACCTCGAAGGCACGGCGCCAAAGGGTGGACGCCCGTGGCTGTACGACGGCTTCACATGCCGCCTGCTGACGGACGGCACGATCGCGCTGGTCGAAGATAAGCCTGCGCCCGAACAGACCGGATCGATACCCGACCCGGTGGTCGACAAGACTCCGTTCGACCTGAAGACGAGCACGCCGGTTGTGCCGTCCGCGCCGTCGTCCGACAAGGCGCCGGTCCAGAGCAGGTAGTCGAACCACTCATCTTTCGTTCCGACCCCTAGGCGCCTCCGGGCGCCCTTTTTTATGCCTGGAGATCAACCGTGGGTATTTCGACCGGTATCCCTACCTCGTGGAACCTTCCGCTCTTCTGGGCCGTCGTTGACGGATCGAAGGCCGGCAACCTCACCGAGACGCAGCCCGCGCTCCTGGTCGGGCAGAGCTTCATTGGCGGCGACGCCTCGGCGGCGCCCAAAAGCGGCGGCAACACCGGCACGGGCACGATCACGCTCGACGCCGCGACGCCTGTACTGGCTGGGGCCGCGCTTGGCCTCTACAAGGCGACCTTCACGAGTGCCACGGCCTTCACGGTGACCGACCCTAGCAATGCGACGGTCAACACCGGAGCCGTGGGCACGTCCTTTGCGTCTCAGGTCAAGTTCAACGTCGCGGCCGGCGGTACGGCGTTCGTGGCCGGCGATCGTTTCGACATCACGGTCACGAACTTGTCGGCTTCGGCCGCTTTGAACCTGCCCGTACCGGTCGGTTCGCTCGCGCTGGCGAAGCAGATGTTCGGCGAGGGCTCCATGCTGGAGCGCATGTTCGCGCGCTTCTTCGACAACAACCTGACGCAGCAGGTCTGGGCGCTTCCGGTGTCGCGTCCCGCTGCCGGGACGAAGGCGACCGGTGCCGTGCAGATCTCGACGCCGCCGGTGAGTTCGGGCGTCCTCTACCTCTACCCTGCCGGACAGCGTGTGGCCGTGACGGTCTACTCGACC
>CAXSEU010000281.1:0-4701 GCA_964236485.1 uncultured Lichenihabitans sp.
GTAATCGCGTGAACAACTTCGTCTCGATGATGATACTGCTGCCCCTGATGACCGCGCCGGCCATCGCGGCGCTGATGTGGAAGCTCATGACGAACCCCAATTTCGGGGTGCTGTCCTATCTCATCGGCCTCGTGGGTCTCTCGGACTTCCGCTTGGCGTCGAGCCCCGGGTCGGCGCTGTTCACCGTGGTTCTGGTCGACACCTGGGTCTACACACCCTTCATCATGATCCTGTTGCTGGCCGGATTGCGCTCGTTGCCGCAGCAGCCCTTCGAGGCGGCGGCGCTCGACGGCGTCCCGCCGAGCTTCGTCTTCTTCCGCATCACGCTGCCGATGCTGACGCCCTACATCATCACGGCCGTGCTGTTCCGGCTGCTCGACTCGATCCAGCAGTTCGACATCATCTATGCGTCGACGCAAGGCGGCCCCGGCAACAAGCTCATGGTGTTCCAGGTCGAAGCCTACCTGCAGTTCTTCCAATACACCAACGTTGGCAAGTCGGCGGCGCTGCTGATGATCCTGTGGGCCATCACCTACGCGCTCTCCAACATCTTCATTAAGAACTGGCTGAAGCTGCGCGAACGTGCGCGCGGCCACGCCTGACCGGGGCAGCACCATGGACCACTCCTCGCCCCTCTCCCGCGCCCTCAGGGGGGCCGCGCTGGCGCTGGTCGTCCTGTTCTTCATGTTTCCGATCGTCTGGATCCTCCTCATGTCGTTCCAGACCAACGAGACCATCTTGGCGATCCCGCCGAGCGTCGTCTTCAGGCCGACCCTGACCAACTACACGGCGCTCATCTCGGGCAAGCTCGAGACCAGCGCCGGCTCGCTCGACATCCCGTTCATGCACAACCTCATGAACAGCGTCATCCTGTCGACGGTCTCGGTCGGCATCGCGTTGCTGCTCGGCGTACCGGCCGCCTACGCCTTCGCCCGGTTCAAGTTCGTCGGCAAGGAGGACATCGCCTTCACGCTGCTCTCCTTCCGTTTCGCACCGCCGCTCCTCGTGCTGCTGCCGCTCTCCTTGTATTTCCAGCAAATGGGGCTCAACGACACCTATCTGGGCCTGGTCTGGGTCTATCAGTTGATCGCCCTGCCGCTGATCCTCTGGATCGTGCGCGGCTATTTCGAGGATATCAGCCCCGACATCGAGAGCGCCTACAGGGTGGCGGGCCACAATTGGTGGCAGACCTTCATCAAGATCGCGGTGCCGCTCGCCGGCCCGGGGATCGCGGCGGCCGGGCTCCTGTCCTTCATCTTCTGCTGGAACAATTTCGTCTTCGCGCTGATCCTGGCTTCGGCCGACAAGCAGCCCGTGACCGTGGGCGCGCTGGCCTTCGTCACCGCCTCGGGCATCCAGTATGGCCAGATCGCCGCCGCCATCGTGCTTTCCGTCACTCCCACGCTGCTGCTCGCCATTTACGCACAGCGCTACCTCGTCGAGGGCCTGTCGCTCGGCGCGGTGAAAGGCTGACCCATGGCAGAGCTCGAGCTCACGCACGTCACCAAGAGCTTCAAGACGGGCCGCGCCGTCGATGACCTGACGCTGGATGTCGATGCCGGCGAGATCGTGGCCATCTTCGGCCCATCCGGGGCCGGCAAGACGGTGCTGCTCCGCGTCATTTCCGGCATCGAGGAACCCGAGGCCGGGGAGGTGCGCATCGGCGGGCGGAACGCCACGCGGGACAGCCCCGAGGCGCGAGGCATCGGCATCGCGTTCCAGAATTTCGCCCTGTTCCCCCACATGTCCGCCTACGACAACATCGCCACCGGCCTCACCGCCCTGCGGGCCGGCAAGGAGACCATCAAGGCCAAGGTGGAAACGGTGGCCAAGATGCTGAAAATCCTCCACGTCATGGGCCACAAGCCAAGGGAGTTGTCGAACGGGCAGAAACAGCGCACCGCCCTGGCCCGCGCCCTCGTCGCCTCGCCCAAGATCCTGCTGCTCGACGATCCGCTGCGCAACGTCGACGCCAAGCTGCGCTACGAGATGCGGCTCGAACTGCCGAGCCTCCTGCGCCGCTCGGGCTCGGCGGTCCTCTATGTCACCCAGGACTACAAGGAGGCGATGGCGCTGAGCGACCGCATCGCCGTGATGATCAAGGGCCACGTGGTCCAGATCGATGCCCCGGAGGTGGTCTACGACGCGCCGGCCAGCATCGAGATCGCCCGGCTCTTCGGCGATCCCAGCATCAACCTGCTGCCCGTCGAGCCGACGCCAGGTCCGCAGGGGCTCGCGGCGAGGATTGCCGATACGCGCGTTCATCTCGGGCGCGGCTTCGACCTCTTCGCGGGCAGGCCCTGCATGCTCGGCGTGCGACCGGAAGACCTCGTGGTCGAAGACCATGGATCCGCGGAGGCCGTCCCGGTGGAGGTCATGGCCTCGACGCCGCTCAACGAGCGGGTCGTGCTGCTGCTGAAGACCCTCGGTGGACAGGAAGTCCTCGCCTCGGCCCCAGAGCCGCCGCTCGGAGGCCGGGCGAGTGGCCGCGCCTACCTCGGCTTCGACCCGGCGAAGGTGCTGCTCTTCGACCGCGCGACAGGCGACAGGCTCCTTCGCGCCAGCCAGGGAGCAGCGCCGAGCGGCGCCGTCGCGCATGCGGTATGATGGGGTGCGGCAGCGACATCGGGCAGCCCTCGCCCGCTGCCCCCTTCTCCCCTTGCGGGAAAGGTGAACGCGGAGGCATGGGCATGACGACCGCCCTCGCGCTCAAGGACATCGACAAGCTCTACGAGCGGCGCGGCAAGGCGCCGGTTCACGCCGTGCAGGCCTTGAACATGGACGTCGAGAGGGGTGAGATCGTAGCCCTGCTGGGCTCCTCGGGCTGCGGCAAGACCTCGACGCTGCGGATGATCGCTGGCTTCGAGGCCGCCACATCCGGCACCATTACGCTCGGCGGGCGCACCATCAACACGCTGCCGCCTTCCGGCCGCAATGTCGCCATGGCGTTCGAGGGCTACTCGCTCTACCCGCCACTCACGGTGCGCGAAAACATAGCTTTCGCGCTGAAAAGCGCTCGGGTGACGCGCGAGGAGGCCGCCCGCCGCGTGGCCGAGATCGCGGCGCTGGTCGAGATCGAGTCGATCCTCGATCGTTATCCATCATCGATCTCGGGGGGACAGCAGCAGCGGGCCTCGCTGGCTCGCGCCCTCGTCCGGCGGGCCGACCTCTACCTGCTCGACGAGCCGATGGGACAGCTCGAACCGCAATTGCGATCGGTCCTGCGCGGCCGGATCAAGAACCTGCTGAACCAGAACCGCATGACCGCCATCTTCGTGACGCACGATCAGACGGAAGCCAATGCCCTGGCGGATCGGATCGCCGTGATGGAAGGGGGCGTCTTGCAGCAGTTCGCCGGCGAGAAGATCCTCAAGGCCGAGCCCGCCAACCTCTATGTCGCCACCTTCATCGGCGAGCCGCCCATGAACGTTTTCGACGCTCACGTGCGTCAGCGCGGGGACGCCGTGATGCTCGAGATCGACGGCGGTCCGGCGCTGGACTTCGGCGGCAAGGGGCTCCCGGCCCGCGGACGCGCCGCCATCGGGGGGCGCTCCAAGGTCGTTGTCGGGATCCGGCCGCATCACGTGCGCCTCGGCGTCGGGCCCTTTTCGGCCAGGGTGGTGTCCAACCAGTGGCTCGGCGATCAGTCGCATCTCGCGGCCGAGGTCGCGGGCAAACTCATGGTCGGGGTTTCGACGACCCGGGTTCCGGCCGCGGCCGGGAACGGCATCGCCTATGATTTCGCGCCCGGGGGCCTGCACATGTTCGATGTCGACACCGGTGCGGCCCTCGTGCATGGGCTCGGCGGCCCGTGAAGCGAGACCTGCTGATCGGGATCGACGCCGGAACGTCGGTGATCAAATCCGTCGCCTTCACGGCGGATGGACGGCAGGTCGGGAGCTTCGCGCTCCCCAATGTCTACCTCACGGTCGAGGGGGTTGGCGCCGAACAGGACATGATGCGCACCTGGACCGACACGGCCGCGACGCTGCGGGGGCTCGCCACCCTGGTCCCCGACCTCGAGCGCCGCGCCGCCGCCATCGCGGTGACGGCACAGGGCGACGGAACCTGGCTCGTCGACGACAGCGGCGCCCCGGTCGGTCCGGCGCTGATCTGGCTCGATGCGCGGGCGGCCCGCCTCACGGCCGAGCTCCGCGCTTCCCCCACTGGACGGCGTCACTTCGAGAGCACGGGCTCAGGGCTCGCGGCCTGCCAGATGGGACCGCAACTGCGCTGGCTGGCGGCCGAGCGCCCCGCCATGATGGCACGCGCCGCGACGGCGTTCCACGCCAAGGACTGGCTCTACTTCAAGCTCACGGACGAGCGGACCACCGATCCGTCCGAGGGCGTGCACTCCTTCGGCGATTTCCGCACTCAGGCCTATGCGCCCGCGGTGCTGGACGGCCTTGGCCTCGGACACCGGCGCGGCCTGCTGCCGCCCCTGGTCGACGGCGCGGCACGAACCGGCGCGCTGAGCGCTAGTGCGGCGCGCGACACCGGCTTCGACGAAGGCCTGCCGGTCTGCCTCGGCTACATAGACATCGTCGCCACCGCCCTCGGAGCCGGTCTCTTCGACCCACGGCTGGAGACGGGCTGCACCATCGTGGGATCGACCGGCATCCACATGCGGCTCGCCCGCTCGGCCGACGAGGTGAGGCTGAACCCGGATCAGACCGGTTATACGCTCGCCTTCCCGATGCC
>CAXSEU010000281.1:4713-5289 GCA_964236485.1 uncultured Lichenihabitans sp.
ATTGCAGTCCAACATGGCGTCGACGCTCAACATCGACTGGCTGGTCGATCTGGCGCGCGGCGTGCTCCGGCAGCACGGCGTCTCGAAATCCCGTGCCGACATCCTGGCCGACCTCGATGACCATGTGCTGTCGGCCGAGCCCGGCACGCTGCTCTACCACCCCTATATTTCCGAGGCGGGAGAACGAGGGCCCTTCGTGGATGCCGCGGCCCGGGCCCAGTTTCACGGCCTCTCCACACGTCACAGCTTCAATGACCTGATGCGGGCCGTCTATGAGGGTCTCGCCTTTGCGGCGCGCGATTGCTACGCCGCCATGGGTCCGACCCCCGCCGAGATCCGCGTCACCGGGGGCGCCGCCCGCTCGAAGGCGCTGCGCACCATCCTGGGCGCGGCCCTGAAGACGCGGATCCGCACCTCGACCCGCGAGGAAGCTGGCGCTGCCGGAGCCGCCATGATGGCCGCGGTCTCGACCGGGATCTTCCCGGACATGGATCACTGCATCGAACGCTGGGTGACGCCGACGCTCGCCGATACCTTGGACCCCGAGGAAGCGCTGGCGCGGCGATACGACACGCT
>CAXSEU010000282.1:0-3759 GCA_964236485.1 uncultured Lichenihabitans sp.
ACGGCACCGAAGAACCGAAGCTGCTCGAGCGTTGCACGCTGCCGCTGACGGGCTCGCACGTGGTCGACATGGTCATCACCGACCTCGCGGTGTTCGAGATCGACAAGGCGGCGAGGCGCATGACCCTGATCGAGCTTGCACCTGAAGCGACGTTGACGGCGATCGCCCAGAAGACGACGGCGCGCTACGAGGTCGCCCCGGGCATCGGGCTTGATCCTCGCGCGTGAACCGCCAAGGGTTGATCTTGCGGGCGGGATCGGGCATAGACGCGTCGGTCGCGGTGGGCATTCCCGCCGCCTTTTCTTTTGGGGTCGTAGGATGAAGGTCCGCAATTCGCTGAAGTCACTGCGCGGACGTCACCGCGACAACCAGCTCGTGCGCCGCAAGGGGCGAGTCTACATCATCAACAAGACCCAGAAGCGCTACAAGGCGCGCCAGGGTTGATAGGCCGGCCTTCGGCCGCGATGACCGGTTCATGAACACCCGGGGTGCTGCGGCACCTCGGGTGTTTTGTTGCGTTGGCCGCAGCCTTTGACGCGCCCCGCCGCCGGACCTATCTTATCGCATGCGAAAACCTGCGTTTGTCGTGACAACGGTCGTTCTGGTGTGCGGTCTCGGCGGGCCATCCATGTCCCAAGAAGCGTCCGGATGGAGCCTGGCAGCGCGGTTCCAAGCAGCGCGGTTGGTTCACGTCCAGGACGTCGATGAAGGCGGACCGCCCGTCGTCCAGGAACATGATCCGGCGATCCAGCCATCGACCAAGCCACCAGGCCCCAACGAGCCCGCGACGCCCAAGGCAGCGCCGACGCGCGCCGAATCGCTGGACACGCTTTTCGCACGCCTCTCCAAGGCGACGGACTCGGACGAGGCGACCGGCATTGCGTCCATCATTCAGCGGGTGTGGATGCAATCGGGGTCGGACACGGCCGATCTCCTGATGACCCGTGCCATGACGGCGATGGCCAACGACAATCATCCCGTGGCCGTGTCCCTCCTCGACAAGATCGTCATCCTGCGTCCCGGCTGGGCCGAGGCCTGGAACAAGCGGGCCACGCTTCGGTTCCTCGATGGCGACGATGCGGGATCGATGGAGGACATCGCCCATACGCTCGTGCTCGAGCCTCGGCATTTCGGCGCACTCAGCGGCCTCGGTTTCATCCTTCAGCGTAACGGCCTCGACAAGGCGGCCCTGAAGGCGCTGCGACGCGCTGAGGAAATCTACCCGAAGAGTTCCGACATCCACAAAGCCGTCGAGGACTTGGTGCCGGACGTCGAAGGGCGCGATCTCTGAAGTGACCTTTCGATCATCGGGCGAGCCGACGCGGTGATGGGCGCCGGACGCTCCGCCCTCGCGGTGACGCTCGCCCTCTTGGCTGTGGGCTGGCTGTTCACCTGGTGGCAGGTCCGCGTCATCGAGCGCGCCTTTCCACCGGTCGGGGCGTTCGTCGACATCGATGGCGCCCGGATCCACTACACGACGCGCGTGCCGCAGGGAACACCGCGAGCCACCGTCCTGCTCCTCCACGGTGCCAGCGGCAACCAGGCCGACCTGATGCAGCCGCTGGGCGACAGGCTGGCGGCGCTGGGCTTCCAGGTCGTCGCCCCTGACCGACCGGGGCACGGCTGGAGCCGACTTTCGGACGGCTCGCCGGCCGCCTCGCCGCCCCGGCAAGCGCTTCTGATTCGCAGGGCCATGGAGAAGATCGGCGTCCACCGGGCCATTGTGGTCGGCCACTCCTGGTCGGGTGCGCTGGCGGCCGATTTTGCGTTGGACCAGCCCGGCTTCATCGAGGGCCTCGTGCTGCTCTCTCCCGTCCTCTACCCGTGGACGACCGGCATCGCCTGGTACTACGATCCGGTGACGACACCGCTCGTCGGCCCGCTCTTCACGCATCTGCTGACGCTTCCAATCGGCCTGCTGTCGATCGACGCCGGGGTGGCGGAGGTTTTCGCGCCTCAGCTCCCTCCGCCTGATTTCATCGCTCGAACCGGTGTAGAACTGGTGCTGAGGCCGTCGGAATTCACCGCCAATGCCAAAGATGTCAGTGGGCTTCTGGCCTTCGTCACTGCCCAAGCCTCTCGCATCCCTGAGATTCGCGTACCGACCGCCATCGTCGCTGGCGACGGCGACCACGTCGTGTCACCGCGCATCCATGCGCAGCATGCCGCGCAGGACATCCCGGGTGCGACCCTCACGGTGCTGCCCGGGGTTGGCCATTCGCCTCACTGGGCCGAACCGGACGCGGTCGTCGCGGCGATTCTCTCCGTTGCGGCACGGATCGAAGCCGGCAGAACGGTTGCGGCGCCGCTACCTGTTCACAACCCCTAACGCCTGTGGGCATACGTCCACGCGAGTGTGCGGCATATGTCTGTGGACAGGCTCGGTCTTTTGACCTGGCGTATGTCCACGGCGGCACGGCATGCGCCGGGATCAGGCTTGCGGCTTACCACTGCCCGGAGGCGCCGCCGCCCCCTAAAGCGGAGATGCTGCCGGCTGGGCTACCGACATGCCCGTCCTTCGTCGACGTGGCAAGCCTCAGAAAATTGCCGCATGGTCTGAATTTGGCCTCACGCCGCGCCTTTGTTACAGAGGTTTAGATATTTGCTAGCCTTCCGCGAGCTTCCCTCGCGTTCCAGATCAGATGCGGAGGACCGCCAACCATGTTTCGCATGCTGAAGATGAGCGCGCGCACGAGCCTCAGGCTTGTCCCGTGCGTATTGCTTGCCTTGGCGCCGCTCGGCCATCCGCTGCCCGCGGTGGCGAGGACGCTCGCGAAGTCCGTTAAGGCGGCACCCGTCAAGTCCGCCAAGGATGCCTCGAAACCGCAACTCGTCGGAACCTTCGGCGATTGGGGCGCCTACGAGGCGCAGGGTGCGAAGAGCAAGATCTGCTACGCCCTCGCTCAACCCAAACAGCGCACCCCTGCGTCGCTCAAGCGCGACGGCGCCTTCGTCTTCATCTCCAGCCGACCGGGAGAGGGTGTGCGAAACGAGGTGTCGGTCATCATGGGCGTCGCCATGAAGGATGGCAGCACCGAGGCCAAGGCTGAGGTGGGCACGACCGCGTTCGACCTCGTCACCAAGGGGCAGAATGCCTGGATGAAGAACGCCGCGCAGGAAAGCCAGCTGATCGAAGTCATGAAAAAGCACGGCCGCTTGGTTGTCAAAGCTCCGCTGCTGAAGGGCAATGTCGCGGACAGCTATTCCCTGGCAGGCTTGGCGCAGGCGCTCGACCGGGTATCGCAGGACTGCCCCTGAGCTTCGTCGTGGCCGGACAGACGTTCCGAAGCACCTTTCCAGGCGCTTCCTTGTCTCGATATGCCCGTTCCGGACGAACGGCGATCGGCGGCTTGCTTTCCGGGTCGAGGTTGCGCGACATGTGCGCAACGCACGCCCACCCGGGCTGCCGCTGCCCCGATCTCACCGGAATTGGGTGAAACCACGTCCGCCCCATGCCGAGCCGAATGCGACAATGTTCGTGTCGAAGCACCGAGAGCGGATCCATTTTCTTCGAGGCGCCGCAAGTCCACCTCGAAGAAGGTGGAGCCATCTGGTCTTCACCCAACTGCGGCGCCCGATCTGACGAGCGCTCCCGGGCCAGCGTATAAAGCCGAGGAGGAAGTCGTCCCATGTCCCAGAAGATCTACGACGTGTCCGATGGTTTCGCGGGCCGCACCAAGGTCGATCGCGCGGGCTACGAGGGCATGTACGCACGCTCGATCGCCGATCCGGAGGCGTTCTGGGCCGAGCACGGCAAGC
>CAXSEU010000282.1:3769-5282 GCA_964236485.1 uncultured Lichenihabitans sp.
AGGTCAAGGCCACCTCGTTTCAGCTCGGCAACGTCTCCATCGCGTGGTACGGAGACGGAACCACCAATGTCGCGTTCAATTGCCTCGACCGACATCTCGCGACACGCGGCGACAAGACGGCCATCATCTGGGAAGGCGACGACCCGAACCAATCCAAGTGCATCACCTATCGGGAACTGCACCGCGAGGTTTGCCGCTTCGCCAATGTGCTCAAGGCCCAAGGGGTCGGCCGGGGGGACATGGTCACGATCTACATGCCGATGATCCCGGAGGCCGCCTACGCGATGCTGGCCTGCGCGAGGATCGGCGCCGTGCATTCGGTCGTGTTCGGCGGATTTTCGCCGGACGCCTTGGCGGGCCGGATCACCGGTTGCCGATCCAAGGTGGTGGTGACGGCGGACGAGGGCCTGCGCGGCGGGCGCAAGGTGCCGCTGAAGACCAACGTCGACGCGGCGATCCTCAAGTCCGGCATCGTCGACAAGGTTATCGTCGTGGTCCGCACGGGCGCCAGCGTCCCAATGCTCGAGGGCCGGGACATCTGGTACGACGAGGCCGTCGACACGGTGGGCGCCGATTGCCCGCCGGAGGAAATGAACGCCGAGGCGCCGCTGTTCATCCTCTACACCTCGGGATCGACCGGCCAGCCTAAGGGCGTGCTGCATAGCACGGGAGGCTACCTCGTCTATGCGTCCATGACACACGAATACGTATTCGATCTCAAGGATGACGACGTCTACTGGTGCACCGCCGATATCGGATGGGTGACGGGCCATTCCTACATGATCTACGGGCCGCTGGCGAATGGCGCCACCACCCTGCTGTTCGAAGGTGTGCCGAACTATCCGGCCGTGTCGCGTCTATGGGACGTGGTCGACAAGCACGGCGTCACCATTCTCTACACCGCGCCCACGGCGATCCGGGCCTTGATGAGCGCCGGCGACGAGCCGGTGAAACGCACCAGCCGAAAGAGCTTGCGGTTGCTGGGCTCGGTCGGCGAGCCGATCAATCCCGAGGCTTGGGAATGGTACCACCGGGTCGTCGGGGATGACCGCTGCCCCATCGTCGACACGTGGTGGCAGACCGAGACTGGCGGCATCCTGATCGCTCCCTTGCCGGGGGCCATGCGCCTGAAGCCCGGCTCGGCGACGCGCCCGTTCTTTGGCATCAGCCCTGAAGTGGTGGATGCCGAAGGCCGTGTGATCGCGGGGCCCTGCGAGGGAAATCTCGTCATCGGCGACAGTTGGCCGGGGCAGATGCGAACCGTCTTCGGCGACCACAAACGGTTCGAGGAGACCTATTTCTCAACCTACCCCGGCAAGTATTTCACGGGCGATGGTTGCCGCCGGGACGAAGACGGCGACTACTGGATCACCGGGCGGGTCGACGACGTCATCAACGTCTCGGGTCATCGTATGGGTACGGCCGAGGTCGAGAGTGCGCTCGTCGCCCATGCGGCGGTCTCCGAGGCAGCCGTCGTCGGCTTTCCGCACGACGTCAAGGGCCAGGGTATCTA
>CAXSEU010000283.1:0-5230 GCA_964236485.1 uncultured Lichenihabitans sp.
ATGCCGGACTCAATCTCGTCCGCCCGCACGAGGTGGTGCTCAACCGCGACCGGCAATCCGGCGGCATTCCGGCCCGGATCAAGTACATCGGCCTCGCGGGGCCGACGATCCGCATCGAACTCGAGAGGCTGGACGATGCGAGCCCCATCGACGCCGAACTTTCCTCGGACATCTGCCGCGCCATCGATCCTCGGATCGGCGATGAATTCTTCGTCACCTCCCGCCGCCAGTTGTCCTTCGAGGACTACGCCATCTGAGCGGCGCCGCGTCGCGCATGCTTGGATTGCGGGGGGCCGTGGGACTATGCTTGTCTCAGTCCTATGGAGCCTGGACGTGACCGCCGAAACTGCCGCCCTCGACAGCCTGGCCGCCATCTCGACCGCCACCATCACCACGATCCTGCTCAAGAAGGGTCTGAGGTCGGTGTGGATGCGGGGGCCAAGACCGCTGCGTCCAGGGCAGGAGCGCCTCGTCGGCCGTGCCTTCACGCTGCGGTTCGTTCCCGCCCGGGAAGATTTGGCGACTCCAGCCTCCTGGGCCTCCCCGATCTCGACGCGTGCCGCGATCGAGGACATGCCCGAGGGCTGCATGGCGGTCGTGGACGCCATGGGGGTCACCGACGCGGGGATTTGCGGCGACATCCTCTGCGCCCGCATGCACGAACGGAAGGTCGCGGCGCTGGTCACCGACGGCGCGGTCCGCGACCTCGACGGCGTCCTCGACGCCGGCCTTCCGGTCTGGGCCGCCGGCGCCGCCGCGCCGCCCTCTGTCGCGGGCCTCACCTTCGTGGCGTGGCAGCAGCCGATCGGCTGCGGCGGCGTCGCGGTCTGGCCGGACGACGCCATCGTCGCGGACCGGGATGGAGCGGTGGTAATCCCGGCGTCCCTGGTCGACGCCGTCATTGCGGAAGCGCCCGCCCAGGACGCCATGGAAGAATGGATCATGGCTGAGGTCAGGCGGGGTGTTCCCCTCCCGGGACTCTACCCGATGGACGAGGCGACCCGGGCGCGCTACCTCGAGTCGCGCTCGAACCCGTTGCCGGATCGACGGCAAAGCGGTGACGCGTTCGAAGGCACGTGATAAGGCTACGCTGAAGCCGGCGCGCAACGCCCGCCGGACGATCGGGGGATCGAAATGGGTAACGACATGCGGCGGCGCCTGACGGCGGAATTCATCGGGACGTTCTGGCTGGTGTTCGGAGGCTGCGGCGCGGCCGTGTTCGCGGCGGCGTTTCCGCAGCTCGGGATCGGGTTCACGGGCGTCTCCTTCGCGTTCGGCCTCACGGTCTTGACCATGGCCTATGCGGTCGGTCACATCTCCGGGGGCCACTTCAACCCGGCCGTGACGCTTGGGCTGTGGGCGGCGGGCCGCTGTGCCAACAAGCACGTCGGACCCTACATGGTGGTGCAGGTCGTCGGCGCGGTCGTGGCTGGCGCGGTCTTGTGGATCATCGCTTCCGGCAAGCCCGATTGGGTCCCGGGCGGCTTCGCGTCGAATGGCTATGGCGACCTCAGTCCCGGTCACTACGCCATGGCGGCATGCTTCCTGGCCGAACTGGTGCTGACCTTCTTCTTCCTGATGATCATCATCGGCACCACTTCGAAGGGCGCGGCGACGGGTTTCGCCGGCATTCCGATCGGTCTCGCCCTGACCCTGATCCACCTGATCTCGATCCCGATCACCAACACCTCTGTCAACCCCGCGCGCAGCATCGGAACGGCGCTGTTCGCCGGCGCGGGCTTTATCGGGCAGCTTTGGCTGTTCCTGCTGGCGCCGATCGCAGGCGCGATGATCGCCGGCTACATGGCCCGTATCCTCTTCGAGGATTCTTCCATGGTCGACACGGTCGTGGTCGAGGAACGCCGGGTGCCTTGAGGATGCTTCAGCCGGAAACCCGGACGCCGTCTGCGTAGAGCAGGATCTTGCCGGTCTGCGCCGCGACGTGAACGGTTTCCCCGAGGGCCGCGGGCGGCCGGCCGTCGGTCTTCACCTTCACGTCGACCTCTCCGAAGGAAACCTTGGTGAGATAGCGGCCGGCGATCCCCACCGTCTGGTCGGTCAGGACGCCCGGCACGGTCCCGGCCCGCGGCGCGCCGTACATGTCGATCCATTCCGGCCGGATGCCGATCTTCAGCGGCACCCCGGCCGGCACCGCGCGCGCGATCGGCAGCGGTTCGGCCAGGATCGGCGCCGTGACCCTGCCGTCGGCGAGCCTCGCGGGCACGAAGTTCATGCCCGGATTGCCCATGAACCATCCCCCGAATTCGGTCAAGGGGCGGTTATAGAGCTGCTGCGGACGATCGTATTGGATGATCTTGCCGCCATACATCAGCGCGATGCGGTCGGCCAGGGTCATGGCCTCGGTCTGATCGTGCGTGACGTAGACCATGGTCTGCCGGGTGCGCTGGATCACCGTCTTGATGGCGCGGATCAACTGCAGCTTGGCATTGACCTCGACGTTGGTGGTCGGCTCGTCGAACAGCACGATGGCCGAGCCGCGCGCGATGGCCCGGCCGACCGCCACCTTCTGCCGATCGCCGGCATCGAGTTCGTCGATGAAGTCGTGGCGCTGGTCCCGCATGTCGAGGACGTCGAGCATCTCGGAGACGCGCCGGTCGCGTTCCTTGGCGGACACCGACCGGTCTTGCTTCAGCGGCAGGGCGATGTTCTCCGCCACCGACAGGGTCGGATACATGACCGGATACTGGAACACCATGCCGACGTTGCGCCGGCTCGTCGACAGCCTCGTGACGTCGCGCTCGCCGAACAGGACGCGGCCGGAGGTCGGGGTCTCGAGGCCGGCGATCATCCGCATCAGGGTGGTCTTGCCGCAGCCCGAGGGCCCTAGCAGGCAGGCGACCTCGCCGTCGGCGAAGCGGATCTCGAGGTCCTCGACGGCCGTGAAGGATCCGAAGCGCTTGGTGAGGCGCTCGACCACGATCTCAGCCATGGTCTGGGGTTCCTCTGGCCCCGGGATCCCTGCCGAGCAAACGAGCGCCGCTCGCGGCGTCGAACAGCAGGATGTCGCGCGGATCGATGGTGAAATCGAAGTCGCTGTCGAAGGCGGGTTCGTGTCCCGACGTGACCGGAAACCCCATGGTCAGCGGCGTACCGGCGGCATCGAGATAGACCACGAGCTCCCCGCCGAGGTTCTCGACCAGGGTGACGCGGCCGGACCCATCAACGCCGCGTCCCCGCCCGGGCCGGATGGCCTCGGGCCGCAGGCCGAGGACGACGGCGCCGTCCCTTTCGCCGCCGCCCGGCGCTGGGAGACGCAGCGCGCCCGCGACCACCGTTCCGGCCGTCAGCGTGCCTTCGATCAGGTTCGCTTGCGGAAAGCCGATCAGTTCGAGGGAGCGGCGATGAAGCGGCTGGTCGTAGAGCTTGACCGCCTCGTCGTGTTGAACCACGCGGCCGGCGTCGAGCACAACGAGATGCTGCGCCACCGTGAGGGCTTCGAGTGAATCCGAAGTTGCGTAGAGGAACGTCGCCTCGAGATCCGCCCGCAAGGCCTTGAGTTCGTCCATCAGCCGCTCGCGCAGCTTGTAATCGAGCCCGACCAGCGGATCGTCGAGGACGAAGACCTGCGCGTTCTTCAAAAGTCCACGCGCCAGGGCGGTGCGCTGCTTTTCGCCGCCCGAAAGCTGGTCCGGCGTCTTCTTGTAGAGGTGGGTGATGGAAAGGATCGATGCCGCGCGGTCGACCCGGCGGTCGATCTCCTCGCGCGGTGCCCCGGCCAGCGCCAGCGGATAGGCGATATTGGCGTAGACGCTGAGGTGCGGGTAGAGCGCGAAGCTCTGCGGGACGTAGCCAACCGGCCGCGCCGCCGGGGGCAGGGCCGTCACGTCCTGCCCCCCGAGTTCGATCCGCCCGGCATCGGGCTTCTCCAACCCCACGAGCAGGCGGAACAGCACCGACTTGCCGGACTTCGGCGGCCCGCAAAGGACAGTGAAGCTTTCCCGCTCCACCGCGAGATCGACGCCGTCGAGCGCGACTGTGTGCCCGTAGGATTTAGACACCCCGCTGAACCGGACGGCCGACATCAACGTCCCAGTCGCGAGAGGGTCGGAACGAGGCCGATGCCGATAGCGAAGATGAGCGCGATGACGCCCAGGATCAGGATGATGCGCGCGATGCTCGACGCGACCCCGCCCGCTTTCGGGATGTTGCCGACCGCGATCTGCATCAGGGTCGAAGCGACCAGGATCAGGAGACCGGCCTGGAACAGCAGGAGGTTGGCGCGCTGCATGATGAGCGCGATGCCGGCCACCATGCCGACGATCAGGACCCGCTCGATCCGCTCCGGGAACGTTGCGCGCGCCACGCTAGACCTCGCCCCGGACCGTGCCAAACGTCATGCCGACCAGCAGGTATTTCTGGAACACGTAGATGAAGACGATGGGCGGGATGACGTAGATGGTCGTCATGGCCGAGATGAAGGTCCAGTTGACGCCGCCGTCCGAATAGGTCCCGACCGCCAGCGCGTAGGGGATATTCTGGGTCGAGACGCCGCCGATGATGAAATTGAAGAGGAATTCGTTCCACACGAAGATCATATTGAAGATGAAGGCGGCGATGAGGCCCGGCTTCACCTGCGGCATGACCACCCTGAAGATGACGTGGAACCACGACCCGCCGTTGACGATGCCGGTCTCGTCGAAGCGCACCGAGACACCGTCGAGGAATCCCTTCAGGATCCAGACCGAGAAGGGGATCGAGAACATGGCGTAGAACAGGACGAGCCAGAGGTGGCTGTCCTTCCAGCCGAAGCCCGCGTACATGAGGTAGACCGGCAGGATCACGGCCGGGCCCGGCAGCATGCGGATCGACAGCAGCAGGAACATCAGGAAATCGGTTCCCTTCGGCTTGAATCTCGAGAAGCAGAAGGCCGCCAGGAACGACACGACGACGGCGATGCACACCGCGGTGACCGACAGGAACACGGAGTTGAGCACCTGCAGCAGCAGGGACCGACGCCCAAAGAGGTCGATGTAATTGGCCAGGGTCGGCCAGAACACGAGCTTCGGCGGCACGGCCAGGATTTCGTCACGGGTCTTGAACGACGACAGGACGATCCAGGCGACCGGCGCGACGAATAACAGCGACACCAGCCAGAGAACCGCGTAATAGGCGCTCCGCTTCAGGCGCGAGCCGGTCATGCCTGCCTCCGCCGCCGCAGGTTGAGGATGAAGATGAAGACGGACGTCATGGCGATCGAGATGAGCAGCAG